>CALRVN010000012.1:0-20346 GCA_943371625.1 Hyphomicrobium sp. CS1GBMeth3 | reverse complement strand
CGTCTGCCGCGCCGACGGCGTGCGGGCTCGTACCCGCTGCCGAGATGAGCAAGGTCCTCGGCACCGCGGTGGCTGCCGTGGCCGACGACCGAGGCGGGCAGACCAAGTGCACGTATGAAACCGCGGGCGGCGAGCTCGGCGCCCCCTATGCCGAGGTGCAGCTGAACTGGGGAGACGGTGCATCGGGCATGGCGGGCGCGGGCATGATGGAGGGGGAGCTTGGACCGGCGATGGGTAAGCTCGCCGGTCTGGGTGATCAGGCGACCACGGTCGGCCCCATGATCCTGATCCGTCGGGGCGAGGATCTGATCACGCTGGTGATCTCCGGCGTGCCCGACGGCACGGCTGCCGCCAAGAGCATCTACGGCCTGGTCGACGCGGGGCTGAAGTCGGCGGCACCCTGATCGGTGAAGCGCGCTCCGGCGCTGATTGCCACGATCAATCTACCTAACTTGCCTCTTCGCGGCCCGCGCATCTATGCTGCATGCTCCGGCGCATGGCCCAGCGTGCTCGGGCAAGTCGCTCGACATATGAACCGCTTCCGATGAAGTTCAGATCTTGCATCATCACGGTCGCGGTCCTCATGGCGATCGGCTCACCGGCGGCGGCCAGCGACTGCGATATTCTCGTGGAGCATCTGTTGTCGGGGGTGCCGGAGCTTAAGCTCACGGGCACGAAGCGGATGGCCGGCGCGCCTGATTTCGACTTAGCGCTGTTGAAGCACCCGCAGGCCAGCGCCATTGCGCTCAATTGCGGCGCGCAGTTGCCGTCAGTAAACGTCGATTGGCGCGGCAGTCCGCCGCCTCCGGGATACTTCGAGCTGGTCGGTTTGCTCGGCGGCATCGTGACCGGGGTTGCGCCGGGGGTCGTTCGTGCGGGCGCTTTGGAATGCGACAAGCGTGCCCGAGAAGCGGCCTACGAAATGAGCGGGTACCACCTCGCCGGCGTCAAATTCGAATGCGCTATCTACACGCACGAGGGCGGGGGCGTCTCGATGACCGTTCACGGTTAGGGAGCGGGGCTATCCCGCGTCGGCGTGCCATGCGGCCTCAATCTGACGGGGGAAGCGGTGTAGGACAGCCGGAGCTGAACCCACTCGCATCCTGCAGGAGGCAGACCATGGCTAAGGGCCAAATCCGATCGAACCGTGAAATTCGCAAACCGAAGAAATCTGCCGCTGCAAAGAGCGCAGGACCGGCAGCTTCGTCCGTGACCACTGCTTTTGCAAAGCCTTCGAAGGGCGGGAAGCCGAACAAGGGCTAGCTGCGAGCGGAGCACTGGGGGCGTGATGTCGAAGACAGGTTGCCCCGTCTGCGGTTATTCGGACTTTGCCGAACTGCACCCCAATGGCGGCTGCACGTACGACCTATGCCCGTGCTGCAGTTTCGAGGCGGGCGTCGATTGTATCGGATGGGACCGCGAGGAGCGCAATCGCAGCCTCCGCCAGCGATGGCTGGCGGGTGGTGGGCGTTGGTGGTCGACGGCGAGGGCGCCCGAGCCCGGCTGGAATGCCGCCGATCAACTTCGTGCAGCGGGACTGACTGAAGACCCGCCGGGATGAGAGCCTCGGCACGTAATCCCGACTGCCGGATGCGGTTCAGCCGCCGTCGCCACCGCCGACTGCAAAACTCGGCTCTGCGCCTTTGGGCGCGTCCGATCGCGTCGGATCAACACGCCGAGCGTTCGGGGTGTTCGGGCCTTTGAAGTATCCCGTCATTGCCTCGACGCAGAGCGGCTTCAATCCGCCTCCGCCGGCGTCGAGGTGCGCCTTCAAAGTGTCGCGCAGGCGCGGCTCCCACGTCGCATGGATGTGCTTTGCGATGCCATCGAGCGCCTCGGCTTTCGGATAGGGCGCGAAAAAGTCGGTAATCTGGTTGGCCATTCGGACGACGTCGCGGGTCTCCATGGTGCAACTCCATCATGTTGCTGCGGCTGAGCAAAATGCCTCAGCGCTGCCCCGTCCAACCTCCCGAGATCAATTTTGTTCCTTCGTCGGGACAGACCAGACGTGGCTCGGCCGCGGCGCGGCCTCACCCCCAGCCTACACCTTCGCGCGTCCGCGGCCTAGGCGCGACGCTGCGCGGGATCGAGCATCACGGACGTGTAGAAGGTGTATTTGTCCGGGCCGGTCGTCTTGGCATCGTACATGGCGGCATCGCCGTTGCTCAGCAGCTGGGCGACCGACTGGGCGTCGTCGGGATAGAGGCTGATGCCGATGGCGGCCGTGACCTTGAGATCGGCGCCGTCGATCTGGTGCGGCACGGCAAGGCTGCGCATCACGCGCGTCGCGGTGTTGGCCGCATCTTCGCTGCTGCGAACGTCCGTCAACAGGATGACGAATTCATCGCCCCCGAGACGGCTGACAGTGTCGCAATCGCGCACGCAGGCCAGCAGGCGATTGGTCGTCGACTTGAGCAACTGGTCGCCGACGTCATGACCGCGCGTGTCGTTGACGGCCTTGAAGCCGTTGAGGTCGAGATAGAGCAGCGCAACCTTGCCCGAATGACGCTCGGCGCTGGCAATGGCACGGCCGATGCGATCGTGCAGCAGCACGCGATTGGGCAGGCCGGTGAGCGGGTCGTGCTGCGCCACGTGGCGGAGCCGCTGGGACTGCTCACGGGCTTCGCTGACATCGCGGAACACGTTCACGGCGCCGGTGAAGTTGCCTTCTCTGTCGCGGATCGCAGCTACCGTGTCCTCGATCGGTACCTCCTTGCCGTCGCGGCGCACCAGCAGCGCGTTCTCCGGCAGCGGCGGCATGGACCCATCGGCAAGCGCAGCCTGCATGCGTTGCGAGAGCGGCGTGCGTGTCGCCGCGTCGATGACGGTGAAAACGTCGCCGAGCGGCTTGCCGACGGCCTCGTCCTCGGCCCATCCGGTCAGCAGTGTGCCGGCGCGGTTGAGGAACGTAACGTTGCCGGTCACATCGGCGCGCATCACGCCGTCGCCGATGGAGGCGAGCGTCACCTGCGCGCGCTCCTTCTCCAGGAATAACTCGGCCTCCGCGCGCTTGCGCCGGCGCATGTCGCGCACCGTACCGATGCCGGCCGAGGTGGTGAGGATCAGTGCCAGGAGCGTGGCGCCGGCAAGCCAGTATTGCGTGCTGAGGAAGGCCGAGCTTGTGTTCTCCTCGCGCTGATCGAGTAGCGCGAGCTCGCGTTCTTTCATGTCGGTCGCTAAGCGGCGGAATTGCTCCAGCGCGCGGGCGCCCTCACCGCTGCGCAGGAGATCGATGGCCGGCTCTGGGCCCAATCTGGATCGCGTATTGATAACCGTCTGCGAGCGCTGCACGATGCGGGTCGCGAGGGCATCGATCTGCGGCAGTCGCTTTTGCTGGACGGGGTTGTCGCGGGTGAAGCCGACAAGCTTCAGCAGTGCCGAGTTGGCATCGGCGATAGCATCGCCGTTGAGGCGACGGTATTGGGTATCTCCGGTGAGCGTGAAGCTGCGGCCGGACGAATGCACCAGTGCAAGGGATTCCATCAGTTCGTCGATGGCGCCGATCACCTGGTAGGTGTGGCGCACCCAGCCGACGCTGCTCTTGGCCGATTCAAGTGCACGAAAGGAGCTGATCCCGGCTGCCAGCAGCACCAGGGTGGCAAAGACAAAGGCGATCTCGATCTCGTAGCGGCGAAACAATCTGATTGGGAACATCGCGCGATCCGCTTTTGGGCGTTTTCAGATGTGTACCGCCTAAATTTTACGGCCGGCATATCGGCATCGCGCGGATTTGCAGCAAATTTTATCGACTAGGAACCCGTCCGGGCGCGAGATAGGGCAGCGCTAGAGTTACGACTGTGGTGACAGTAGTTGCCAATCCAAACCATAGCTCTCACGCCAATGCCGACGCCTGCCTCAGATGGTGGCGATCGCGGCGCTCCTGGAGCTGCCTTCCACGCTCGTCAGAAATCGAAAGTTGTTGCGAGCTGGAACGTGCGCGGCTCGGAAAGGCCGAGGCTACCCCACTGATCGGCGGTGGCCCAATAGTCGTTGCCGAACAGGTTGGTGATATTGGCGCGAACCGTGGTCGGTATGCCGTTCGTGACGAAGGTGTAGCGGGCACCCGCATCAAAGCGCGTCCACGACGGTATGGTGAGACTGTTCGCCTGATCGTACGGGGCCGACGACGTGTAGATCATGCGCCCGGTCACTGTCAGACCGGGCACGAAAGGGGTGTCCCACTCAGCTCCGATGTTGGCCGTCACTTCAGGTACGCCTGGCCCCTTGGTGCCTTGGAATGCCGCGTTTTCCGTCTTCGTGAGCACGGACTCGATGAACGCGACGCCGCCCAGGGGGCGGAAACCCTTGATGGGTTCTCCGAACACGTTCAGCTCGATGCCGCGGTTACGCTGCTCGCCATTGACGGAAAAAATATTGCCCGGACCGATGAAGGCGCTCGGCAGCGCAATCTGAAACGCACTGAGGGTGGTGGTCAACGCGCCGAAGTCGATTTTCACGCCGACCTCTTTCTGCTCGGTCACGAAGGGTGGGAAGACCTGTCCCTTGTTGGCCGCATTGTCGGGGGCCGTCAGGCCCTGCTGCAGTCCCTCGATGTGGTTCGCATAGATCGACACATTCGAGAACGCCTTTACCACCAGCCCATATGCCGGCGTCCACGCGCTCTCATCATAGCTGGATGTGACGGTACCCAGGTCGAAGTTCTTGGCAACGACCTGCTGGCGGCGAACGCCGACGGTCAACTGCACGCGCTCATCCAGGACGGAGAGCGTATCGGAAAATGCCACGCTGGCATTTCTCTGCGCTGAGATCTTGGGGGCGTCGCTCGCATCAGGCAGCGCGTCGAAATCCGGTCTTGGCGAGAACACGGGGTCATACAGGTTATTGTCGCTAGCGGGCCACGCGGTTGTGCTGGCGTCGTCGATGGTGCGCCAGTAGGTGGTGTAGGCGACGTTGAAGTCGTGCTTAATGAATGCCGTCGCCGCCGATCCGCGCAGTCCAGTTTCGGCTGTTCCGCTTCTGTAACTGCCCACGCCGTTAAGGGCTCTGCCCGAAAGCGTTCCGTGGTCGTCGGTCAAACCGAGGGTCTGCCGGACCGTCTCGTTCTCGTTATAGGTGCCGCCGACCGCCGCGTACGCAGTGACGTCCTCGACGATGTCGACCTCGCCTCGGACAACGCCGTAGACACTTTCATTATCCAGGAACGTCCAGGGCTGCGACCAATTCGAGCTGCTGTCGGGAGCTGCGGGAATCTTTACGTCGGGATTTGTCCATACGTCGAGGTATATGAACCGGCGCATCGCCTCGGTGCGCATCGACTGGTAGCCAAGATCGGTAGACAAGCGCACAAAGGTGCCGCGAAAGTCGAGCCCTAACGCTGCCGACTTGGTCTCTTGTGTCGTTCGATCGATAGCGGTTTCGCCCCCGCGCACTACGCCGTTGAAGCGGACGCCAACACTATCGCCATCGCGCTCGCCGTAGCGCCGTCCGATGTCGACGTGACCGCCGAACTGCGCATCCGACGAGTAGCTGGTCGTGAATTGTGTGATCGGCGTTTCACTTGCGCGCTTTGGCACGAGGTTGATGGCGCCGCCGACGCCGCTTCCCGGCCCGATTCCGTAGAGAAATGCGTTGGGCCCCTTCAGTACTTCCACGCGGGCGATGGCGCCCGTATCGATCGCGCCCCCGTAACCCGGCGCGACCCCGTAGAGACCGCCGAACAGGATGTCTGCGTTTGAAATGGGAAAGCCTCGGATATTGAAATCCTCGACGCCGGCGGAGCTCGGAAAATTGCTGCGAACGGATGGATCATTGTCGAGAACGTCGGCAAGCGTCTGAGATTGCTGATCTTGTATCAACTTGTCGGTGTAGCTGGTCTGATTGAAGGGCGTGTCCATCACGCCCTTGTTGCCGAGCAGGCCAACCTGGCCGCCGGTCGCCACTTGACCGCCGGAATAGGCAGGCGGCGGTGTCATGGTGGAATTCGGATTTACGGCAGCGGCAACGGGCGCCGGCTCGGGCTTGGAAGGTGTGATCGCCGGAGCGGATGAGGTTTTGGCCTTAGCCTTGGCCTTCGGTTTGGCGGCGCTCTTCTGCTGCGCTTCGACCGTCACGGGTGGCAACGCTACGGCTGGTGCCCCGGCCGGCGGCGCCGAGGCGGGCGGTTGCTGTTCCTGCGCTGCCAACGGCATTGATGTCAGCGAAACTGCACAACCGCACACGACCAAAAGCGCATGCCGACGCGGGTACATTCGGAACTCCGTACGCAAAACTGAACGATACTCATGGCAATATGTATACTAGTCTTGTCCACTATGCCGATGACTATGTCGGCGATCCTTCTCATGCCGCGTTGGCCGTGGTCGGCGTGCAACAGTCCGGGCCGGGAGGCGCCCCCCGGAGGTCCGGCAAGGCGTCTGCTAAGAGAGCCTGCGCGAGATTGGAGATGTAGCAGGGGCACTCCGCGCGTACTGTCGACGCTGATCATCGCTGCGCTTGCAGTGTGAATTGAGGGCTACAGGCCCGGCTCGCCAAGGCCGAAGCGGCGATCAGCGATCTGCAGCAGAAGCTGCACGGGGACGACGGCGCGGCTCTCTCAGCGACGGCCGCCGCGGACGCGCCGCAGCTCACCGAGGCCGAAGTTCAAGAGCTGCCTTGCCCGGTTGAAACGCCGCCCCCGCGGGCTAGTGGTGGACGCGGCTACACGCTGCGCCGGTGCTTCCTAGACGATTTCAAGAATTCCGATTTCAGACGGCCGGCGTCGCTTCCTTGAAACGGCCGCTCGTCTCGCCCATCAGCTCGGGATCGAAGATCGACAACGTGCGTGGCGCCGCGCCGGGCTTCAAATCGAGCTTGTCCAACTCCACCCAGAAAGTGTTGGGCGTGATCGTCGTCTGCACGTAGTAGACGCGCGAGCCCGGATCGATGATCGACCGATACCAGGTCGGATAAGTCCCCGAGACGCCGGCATACGGACTGCCGAACGGCACGGAGACATTGTTCATCAGGCTCATCATGCTCGCCACCGCCTGCGGCGCATCGCTGGTCTTGGGCAGATACTTGAGCGTGTAGGCCGCGCGGACGAACCGGTCTTCGGCCTGGATGCCTCCCGGCAGTTCGGTCACCGTGCCGCCGAAGGCTTTGTAGCGCAGCATGTTGGCGATCTGCTCGTCGTAGGTCGGCTCGTTGGTCATCACTTGGTACTGGCGGCCCAGGTGAACCACCGGCTCGCCGTTGATGAACTCGATGATGGCCGACTGGCCGCTCGCGTCCGCGATGGCGACATGCAGCGGCAGACCGTCGGGATATTCTGCACCGAGCGCTGTGTTGACGACCTGCACCCGGTCGAGGTTGGCGATCACCTCGTTCACGGTCGCATAGTTGTCGAGGTAATACTGCGGCCACTGGAAGAACGCTATGCCGGGCCGCTTTGAATCCCGTGCCTCGTACTTCGTGCCTTCGAGGAACAGCAGATTGACGACGAGGCCGCGCTCGTTGATGCCCTCTTCGGTGCAGATATCGAGGCCAGCGATGATCACGCTCGCGTAGCGCGATTTCCATTTGGCGGGGGTATCTGGCACGCGGCCGGAGCGCTCCATGCCTGCCGGCAGCGCCCACATCGCTTCATTGAAGTTGCGGCCCCAGTCGAGCGTACGCCCGACGAGCTTCACGGGGTTGTCGTTCCAGAAGACGCGTGCGCAGGCATGCGCGGCGCCGGGAAGCATGGCGACGGCTCCTCCCCCGGCGAGGGCAGCGAGGGCTTGGCGGCGCGAGAGGTGATCTGTCATGGGGGCGACCTGGTTGAGGGGCTCCCAGATTGGGCGACAGGTTATGCCTGCGGCCTTAGCCGAACCGCTAAAATGCTCCTGAGTGCAAGATTTCATGCTTGGAGGCGGCGGCGTTTGTCTTCGCGAGACGCGGGCGCAGGTCAGCGGCGGTACTGCACGAAGGGGGTGAGGACGCCAACGCGGTCGTAGACGCGACGCGCCTGGCTGTTGTCCTCTTTCGTCGCCCAGTAGGTGCGGGTTGCCCCGCGCCGGTCAGCCTCCTCGTAGACGGCTTCGATCAACGCGCGGCCGACGCCGCTCCGGCGCGCATTGCGGTCGACGTACAGATCCTCGAGATAGCAGTAGCTGGTGGCCGACCAGGTGGACGGGTGGAACAGCACGTGGGCAAAGCCGATGGGGTTGTCGTTGCCGTCGACCGCGACGATGCCCCAGAAGCCTTCTTCCTCACCGATGAGGCGCTTCCAGGTCAACTCAATCACTTCGTCCGGGACTTTCGCCTCGTAGAAATGAATGTAGCCGGCGAACAGCGCGTTCCACGCCTCGCGGTCGGTGGCCCTGAGCGGACGGATGCTGACAGCGCTCTCGACGCTCATATCGCCTCACTTCATCCAAAGCGTTGCAAGCCCGAGGAACGAGAAGAAGCCGACGACGTCGGTCACCGTCGTCACGAAGACGGTCGACGCAACGGCCGGATCGAAACCCAAACGGTCGAGCGCCAGCGGGATGAAGATGCCGGCGAGCGCCGCGGCCAGCATGTTGATGATGATGGCGATGGCGATGACCACGCCGAGCTGGCTGGCGCCGAACAAGTATACCGCCAGCAGAGACAGAAACACGGCGAACGTCAAGCCGTTGATGATGCCAACGGCCGCTTCGCGCATGGCGACGCGCGCGATGTTGGCGGGGTTGAGCTCGCCGGTGGCGAGGGCGCGCACGCTGACGGTCATGGTCTGCGTGCCCGCATTTCCACCCATCGATGCGACCATGGGCATGAGTACGGCCAGAGCCACCATCTGCTGGATGCTAGCGCCGAACATTTCGATGACAGAGGCGGACAGCACCGCGGTGCCGAGATTGACAAACAGCCAGGCGAGGCGCGGCGGAGCGATCTGGCGCACGCTGTCCGAGAGGCGCTCGTCGCCGACGCCGGCGAGGAGCTTGGCGTCCTCCTCGGCTTCCTGCTCGATGACCTCGACGACGTCATCGACGGTCACGACGCCGACGAGGCGATCGTCCTTGTCGACGACGGGCGCGGCCATGAGCCCATGACGCTCGAACTGGCGGGCGACCGCTTCCTGGTCCTCGGTGGCCAGCACGATGTGCCGGTCGGCGTCCATGATCTGCTCGACGGGCACGTCGCGCTTGGAGCGCAACAGGCGCGAGATGTCGACGCTGCCAAGCAGGTGGAAGCCGGGGTCCACGACGAAGATCTCAGAGAAGGTGTCGGGGAGTTCCTCGGCGTCGCGGACGAAATTGATGACGTGGCCGACAGTCCAGAACGGCGGCACGGCGACGAAGTCGGCCTGCATGAGGCGACCGGCGGTCTCCTCGGGATAGAGCAGGTTGCGCTGCAGGGCCGCGCGGTCGCCTTGCGGCAGCTGATCGAGAATTTCCTTCTGGTCGTCGGCTTCGAGGTTTTCGATCAGGTAGGCGGCGTCGTCAGTGTCGAGATCGCCGACGGCTTTGGCGAGGAACTCGTTCGGCAACGCTTCCGAAAGCTGGTCGCGTACCCGCTCGTCGACCCACGCCAACGCTTCGAAATCGAAGTCAGCGCCGAGGGCCTGAATGAGCGCGACACGCTGTTCGGGCGCGAGAAGCTCAATGAGGTCGGCGAGATCGCCACCCTCGACGTTGGCGACGAGCGCGCGCAGGTCGCTGGTGTCGCCGACGTTCAACGCGTCCGTGACCGCGCGAACAAGCTCGGCCGTCGGCGGCGCGCTCTGTTCATGCGCGGGGCTGTCGTCGATTTCCGTCATAGGGCGGGGCAGACTCCGACCGCGAGGCCTCCGCGCCTGTGCGCCGCCCAGCAGAAGTTCAGGCAACAGATTGATGCATTCGATTTAGCACGTTGCAGCGCAACGTACAGGGCCACTTGGACGCTGGTGCGCAGATGCAACAACGCCCCGGGAGATGGTTCGGAAGGGGAAATATTTACAGTAAATCTTAGCAGTTCCGGCCTACTAGTCGGGACTTGGGCTGGTTGAGGGCGCTCCTGGGCGGCGGGAGCTTTCAGCGGGCGAAGGGTAGATGCAGCGGCGGTTGAACGCGTTGTGCATTGGGGGCCTGCTGCTGCTTTCGTGCGGCGGCGCGATGGCGCTCGATGCTTCGCCTCAGGTCGATTCCTGCGCGACCCGGAGCGACGTTCTAGGGCTGTCGCGGATCGTCGAGATCGACGCGGACCATGGGCCGCTGTTCGGGCGCGGCAGCCACGACTTTCTCGCCGACGGCGAGATCGTTCTGACGTTCGATGACGGTCCCTTGAAGCCTTATACGCGAGCGGTGCTTAAGGCGCTGGCGCAGCAGTGCACGAAGGCGACGTTCTTCATCGTCGGCCGCATGGCAGCGGCCGATCCGGCGATGGTGCGCGAAGTGGCGAAAGAGGGCCACACCATCGGCTCGCACACCTTCTCGCATGCAAAGCTCTCGGCGCTGACGGCGGACAAGGCCGAGGAAGAGGTCGAACTGGGCCTCAGCACCGTCGCGGCGGCGCTCGAAGCGCCCGTGGCACCGTTTTTCCGCTTTCCCTATCTGCGGCCCAACACGGGCGCAGTCGCGTATCTCAAGACGCGCGACATCGCGAGCTTCATGATCGACGTCGACTCGCGCGATTTCCGCACTCGCGATCCTGAGGAAGTGAAAAAGAACGTCCTCACGCAACTCGCGGGGCGACGCAAAGGGATCCTGCTTTTCCACGATATTCAACCGTCGACCGCCCACGCGCTGCCCGATCTTCTCGCCGAGCTGAAAAAGCGCGGGTTCAAGGTCGTGCACATGGTGTCGAAGGCGGGCGCCAATACTCTGCCCGAGTATGACGCCCGCGCGCAGAAGCTCATCGCGCACAAACTCGATGCGGCAAAGGCGACGCCGCTGGCGCCACGTACGCTGACTTGGCAACAGTCCGGGGCAGGCGAGGCGGACACGATGCTCCCGTGGGCCACGCACACGGCCAGTGCACCGCAAAATACCGGATCGACTACCAACGAAGATTCAACCGTGCCATGGTACAAAAAGTGGCTGACGCCATGAGCGTACCCCGGACGAGATTCAGTTGCGTATCCCTCCGCCCTGTCGGGCGCCGCATTTATCGAGGTGCATTTTGAACCGTCGCTCCAACATCGCGCTCATGCTCGCCGTGCTCGCCGCGGCAGGGATGTCACCGGCTGCGGCCGAAGAGAACTGCGCCAACCCGAAGGACGCGCTCGGCGTGTCGCGCATCGTCGAGATCGATGCGAAGGCGGGTCCGCTGTACGGCGCTTTCACGAAGTACGAGAAAGAGCCGCGGTTCTTAGGGCCGAAAGAGGTCGTGCTGACGTTTGACGACGGACCGATGCCGAAGCACACCAAGCCTATCCTCGAAGCGCTGGACAAATTCTGCACCAAGGCGACGTTCTTCTATGTCGGGCAGATGGCGCAGGCCTATCCCGACATGGTCAAAGAGGTGATGGGTCGCGGCCACACGATGGGCACGCATACTTGGTCGCATCCGCTCAACCTGCGGGCGCTGTCGCTAGAGCGCTCCACGGACCAGATCGAGCGCGGCTTTGCCGCCGTAGCGCTCGCCGCCGGGCAGCCGATTGCGCCGTTCTTCCGCTTCCCGGGTCTTAGCGACTCCGCACCGCTGCTGGCGCATCTGCAAGAGCGCGGCATCGCGGCTTTCACGGTCGATGTCGTCTCCAACGACAGCTACATCGGCAGCCCGTCGCGGCTCGCGGCGCGCACGCTGGCGCAGGTCGAGTTGCACAACGGCGGCATCGTCCTGTTCCACGACATCAAGGCTTCGACGGCGGCGGCACTGCCCACCATCCTCACGGAGCTGAAGAAGCGCGGCTATAAGGTCGTGCACATGCGCTCGAAGTCGAACTTCGAGCCGCTGCCGGCGCTCACCGCCGAACTCGAGGCGAAGCGCGTTGCGGCCGAAGCAAAGAAGTCCGGCAAGCAGCAAGCGGCGGCAGCCACGACGGAAAAGAAACTGGTTCCGTTCTACGCGCCGATCTCCGTCTCGACGCTCGAAGAGAAGAGCGATCCCGAGGTGACGGTGCTGGCGCCGGAAGCCAAGGAGCGCGTGCACGCAGGCGGTACGCACGCGACGGCGAGCACGCCCGTTGCGACTGCGGCAGAAACGGCCGGCGAAGTCGCGCAGCCGGTTACCGCAACGCCGCGCGCCAAGCGGCATGCCCGCAACAAGCGCAAGAACCCCGATCTCGATCCGATGAGCATCAGTGGCGCCATTGGCGGCAAGTGGTAAGGCCGCCGCGGTCGGTGCGACTAGGTTGAGGTAACGCCCAGAGAAGACAGCACGCGGCGCGCTTCGTCGAGGCTGTGCTCGGGCGTCTGCGATGCGTCAACCTGATGCCAGGCAATCTCGCCCAGGTCGTAGCCAAGCTGCTCGCGCACGACGCGGCGATCGGCGTCCGAGGCATCGCCCCGCCGATGCTCGACCCGGCCGATGAGCGTGTCCGTGGGCGCTTTCAGCCACAGTCCGACAAAGCCGCAGCCGGCATCGCGCGCAATGGCCTCGATATTGGCCCGCTCCTCCTGATTGGCGAAAACGGCGTCGACGATGACGGCATGTCCGGCGGAGAGCGCGCGGCGCGCCTTATCTTCGACGATGCTGTAGACGCGATGCGCGGTGCCGACGCGGTAGTGCTGGCGGTCGAGCCGCTGGGTTTCAGGAACGCCGAAGAGACGCTTGCGCTCGACATCGCTTCGCAGGTGGAGCGCGCCAGGGGCTGGACCGACGTGGGGTGCGAGCGCGCCGGCGAGAGTCGATTTGCCCGTTCCCGATAACCCGCCGATGGCAATCAGCACCGCGGGCGGCGGCGCGAGATAGGTGCCGGCGAGCAGAGCGTTGCGGCGGATCTCGGCCTTGAGCTCGGTCTGCGCCTCGGGCTCGAGTTGCTCGGTACGGGCCATAGCGACGACAGCTCTGACGCCGGCCCGGCTGGCCAGGAACAACGGCAAGCAGGCGAGGCCCTCGATCTCGCCGCCGATGGGCTCGAAGGCGACGTAGGCGTTAAGAACGGCGTTGGACGCATTGCGGTCGCCGCGCGCGTCGAGGTCCATGAGCAGGAAGGCGAGATCGTACAGCACGTCGATGGTGGCGAGCGCCTCGCTGAACTCGAGCGCGTCGAACGGCACGGGTTTCTCGTTGATCAGGACGATATTGTCTAAGTGGAAGTCGCCGTGGCAGCGACGGACACAGCCGGCAATGCCGCGTTCGCTCAGGAGCGGCTTGCCGCGCTCGAAAGCCTGCGAGAGGGAGTTGGCCACGTCGCCGTATCCGAACGAAAGCGCGCTCGTGAGCTGGTCGACAACCGGTGCCATGATGCGTGCGCCGTCCGCTGCTTCGGAAACCGGGCTGTCCTGGTGGTAGCGCGCGACCATGTCGGCAAGCGCCTTGGCGAGGTCCTCGGGCAGCGGGCCCTTCTCCTCGCGGCGGCTGAGCACGGCGTCCTGCAGGAAGCGGCGCATGTGGACGGCCCACTCGACGATCTCGCCGCGGCCGCCGAGCCTCAGGCTGCCGTCCTCGGTGCGCACGATAGGGACGAGGCCGAGGTATATGTGCGGCGCGTGCGGGCGGTTGATTTCCATCTCGCGCACGGCGGCGGCGTGGCGCGCGTGCAGGGTCGAGAAGTCGACGAAGCGCAAGTGGACGCGCTTGCGTAGCTTGTAGGCGTCCTCTCCGACGAGGAACACGCGCGCTATGTGTGTTTCGGCGACGTCGACGGTCTGATCGGAGCTGCCATAGCTCGCGGGATCGCGCAGGAAGGCGCAGATCTGGCGCTCCTCCTCGTCGGCGAACGTAAAGATGCGATCAGGCATGGCTCATCTCGCGATCACGCAGCCGGAACCACAGCACTGGTTGCGGTCCGCGGCTGCGACCAAACGCGAGCATCTACCGATTCGCGGCTAGGCTTCGTTGCGGCGGGAGAATTCGGTCTGTCCGCCGGTCGCCAGAATCCGCGCCTGCTCGATCCAGTTCTCACGCTCGATGCGGCCCTTGAAGTCGAGGATGGAGCTGATGCGCTCGATGTCCGCGCCGGTCCAGTTGGCGACCTGCTCGTAGTGGACGATGCCGAGCGAATTGAGCTTCTTCTCGATGAGGACGCCGATGCCGCGAATGCGCTTCAGATCGTCGGTCTCCCCGGCGGCGCGGTTCGGGCGCACCACGTCTGCGCCGAGAAGCGCTTCGGAGCGGATCGACCGCAGAGCCGCCACATCGGCTGCGGCGGCGGGCGGGATGCGCGGGCTGATCGGGGTGAACGGTACATCGACTTCGGGCGCGGGTGTCGGAGCCTTCGCAGCGGGTGCTACGGGGGCGGGCGCCGGGGCAGCAACAGCTACCGCCGGTGCAGCGGGAGCTGGAGCGGGTGCCGCCGATGGCGTGGGTGCAGCAGCGGCGGCAGCGCGAGCGAGACGACGCGAATAGTAGGTCTCTCCGCCGCTCGCGAGGACGGCCGCCTGTGCGAGCCAGCTCTCCTGATCGACGCGCCCACCGAGGTTGAGCGCCCCGTTGATCGCCTTGACGTCGGCGGCGGTCAGGGCAGCAAGCTCGCTGAAGCGTTGCACGCCGAGCTCACGCAGCTTGCCCTGCAGCCCCGCGTCGATGCTGCGGATGCGGGTCAAGTCGTCGGCGGGACCGGTGCTCGATGCGAAGGCCAGCGGCAGGCTAGAGGCCACGATCGCGGCCGCGGGCTTGGCTGCCTCGGCAGGGCGCGCCGAATACTTCGGCACGGCCTCGCCGCGCGCGATGCGACGCGAGTAGTAGGTTTCGCCGCCCGACGCGAGAATGCGTGCCTGGCCGAGCCAGTTCTCCTGGTCGATGCGGCCGCGCACGCCGATTCTGTCGGCGAGCGCCGAGGCGTCCGTTGCCGACAGTGCGGCAAGCTCGGCGAATTTGCGGATGCCCGCGTCGTTGAGCAGCATCTTGAGGTTGGCATCGATGCTGCGAATGCGGGTGAGGTCGTCGCCAGACGGCGCGGTCGCGGCTGCGGCTGCTACGGCGACAGCGGGAGCTGCCGCAGCGACGGGTGCGGGAGCGGACGCGGGTGCCGGCTGGGGTTTTGCGGCGGCCACGGGCGCAGGAGCGGCGGCTGGCGCGGGAGCTGGCGCTGGAGCGGCAGTGGAAGCCGTCCGGCCCGCGATTGCGCGGTCAAAGCGCTCGGCCTCGATGCCGCTGCGCGGCGCCACTTCGACTTTGGGCTCGCCCGGCGCAGGGGTGTGAGCAATCCCGCTGGCCGCGATGTCGGACTTCTTGCTGAAAGAGCCGTAGTAGAAGCGCCGCTTCAGGCTACAGGCCAGAACGGCCCCAACAAAAAACGCCGCGGCAAGCAACAGCCACGCCTGCCAAAGCAGCTCAGTCATCGTATCACTCCCCACAAAATCAATGTGCGCACGTTCTCTCGCGCGTCAGTCTTCAACCTTGGCACAAGCAATCCACGCCACGACGAAGCCGCCGGCAAATGCCGCAGTCGCATACCAGGCAAGATTAGCGATGAGATAGTCCATTGCGCGTCCCCTGCTTTCGTATGGGCATTGGCGGCACCGGCGCGGCGCGCGCCGTGACGGTCAACTCGATGCGGCGGTTCCTGGCCCGGTTCGCCTGATTGTCGTTAGGCGCCACGGGCCGCTTGTCGCCGTACCCAACGGCGACCAGCCGTCCCGCGTCAATGCCCTTGTGGGACATATAGCTAGCGACGCCGCGCGCCCGGCTGCGAGATAGCAGCTGATTGTGTCGGCGCTTTCCGCTCGCGTCGGCGTGACCGGCGATGTGGAGCACGGCGTCGGGACAGGCGTTGAGGGCCGAGATAAGCCCGTCGATCAGCGCTTTTCCGGGCCCGACGAGCCGGGTATCGCCGCGGGCGAAATGGACTTCGACGCGCCGCGCGGCGCCGCGGGCCTCATCGAGACAAGGCTCTGACGGGACGATGTTGCCGGGCGGCAACGCAGCGGTCTCAAAGCGCGGCGCGGGTGATGGCGGTGCGGTTGCCGGCCTCTGTGCGCTGGCGACCGGTGCGGTGGGAGCCGGGCCGCGTTCAGCCTTCGGTGCCTCAGGAGGCGGCTTGCGCACGGGTGGCTCGACGCGGATCGCAAGCGTGGTCCCGGCGCTGGCGGAAGGCGGCGCAAACGTGGGGAGCTTGTCGGGTGTGCCGGGTGCCGGCGGCCCGAGCGGTGTCCCAGGCGCCGTTGCCTCCGCGGACGGCAACATGGGCGCCACCGCCGAGGGCAAGTCCGTGTTGGCAGCGGTCCGCTCTGGATGCGGTGGCGTCGGTTTGTGCACCGGCAGCTCCGGCATCGGCTCAGTGACGGTGGCCGCTTCGCGTGCAGGCGCCGGTGTAGCGGGCTGCTCTGCCGGCGGCGTGGCAGCCGGCGGAGAAGAGCTGGGAGCATCGGCCGCGGGGATCACGATCTTTTCCGGATCAGCTGCGGTCGCGATCTCGTCCTCATGGGTTGCAGCGGCCGGCGCCTCGGGCGCTGGTGTTTCGGCGGACAACGCCGGCGGCACGGTTGCAGCGGCGGGCGGCGGCGCAGCGGCTAGGGCCGGTGAAGCGCCCGCGGGTGCAGCAATCTGGGCCTCGCCTGCGTGCAGGTGCTCGGCCGGAGCCGCCGCATCGAGCGTGGCAGAGGCGATCGAGTCATGCGGCGTGGCGTCCGGTACAGCGTCGCTGACGACGGCTTCGGGCAGGTCGTCGCCTATGGTTCTGTCGGGCTCCGCACGTGGTATCGCCGGCTCGATTGGCAGGTCGTCGATCGATCTGGTGGCCGGCGCTCTCGCATCCGCTCGCGTGCGAACAACACGCACGCCCCAGACCTCGCCGACCAGCGCCACGGCCTGCCCGCGCTGGTGCTCATCGTCCGGATGGCCAACCAGAAGCCCGTCGCGGCCGTCGAATGCCACGCTTGCCCAGCCTTGCCCTGCGGCCGCTAGTGCTGCGGCGCTGCGCTGCTCGAGATCAGATTCTATAGCGGACCGTTCGACCTGAACCGCCAGCCAACTCAGCATCGCAACGGGAATGAGCCCCCAAAGCCACCGTGCGGGATGGCATCTCATGCGAACCATGCCTCCGCATTCGGCCCTGTCGTCACCATGCTGCGGAGCGAACGCGTCGAAACGGCGGCGGCCCCAACAACACCCGGACTATAGAACAACCGCCCTCCCCTTTCCAAGCCGAGAGGCGCCGGGCGGAAGGTGCTCAACGGGGAAAAAGCTCAATCGGTGCCGTTGCTTGCGCTCTGCTCAACTCTGCTGCCTGCGGAGTGGGACGGGCTGAGTGGGGGCAACGGCGGCCTCCGCGTCGCGCTGCTCCGTCTCCCTGATGCGCAGATCCTCGTAGCGCTCGGCGATGTAGCCGCGCGTCAGGGGGACAGCGTAGGCGCTGCGCGTCAGTTGCAGCTGGAAGACGCCCACGTTCTGGAAGCGGAAGGCCGCCTCGCAGCAGGCAAGGTAGAACTCCCACATCCGGCAGAAGCGCTCGTCGTAGAGGGCGAGCACCTCCTCGCGCTTGGCCATGAAGCGGCGGCGCCAATGGAGCAGGGTCTCGGCGTAGTGCATGCGCAGGCACTCGACGTCGGTGACGAGAAGGCCGGCGTGTTCGACGGCGGGCACAATCTCGGACAGGGCGGGGAGCTGGCCGCCGGGGAAGATGTACTTGTCGAGCCAGGGGTTGGGATACCACGGGCCGTCCATGTGGCCGATGGTGTGCAGGACCATGACGCCGTCCGGCTTCAGGAGCTGGCGGCATTTCTTGAAATAGGTCGGGTAGAAGCGCGGGCCGACGTGCTCGAACATGCCGACCGAGACGATGCGGTCGAAGCTGCCCTCGACGTCGCGATAGTCCTGCAGCACGAAGCGCACGCTGTCTGCGACCCCGGCCTTTTCGGCACGGTCGCGGGCGATCTCGAGCTGCTCGGTCGACAGCGTGATGCCCTGCACCCGCCGGGCGCCGCCGATCTGCTTGATGTAAAGGCCGAGTCCGCCCCAGCCGGAGCCGATGTCGAGGACGCGGCTGTCTGGCTCCACGACCAGCTTCGCGGTGACCAGACGCTTCTTCGCCGTCTGTGCTTGCTCGAGCGTACAATCGGGGCGCTCGAAGTAGGCGCAGCTGTACTGCCGGTCGGCGTCGAGGAACAGCTCGTAAAGGTGGTGATCGAGGTCGTAGTGGTGGGCGACGTTGTGGCGCGCGCGCCAAGGGTTGTTGCGGCTGACGGCGCTGCGCGTGAGGAAACGGAGCCTGCCGAGGAGGCGCGCGGGAAGGGAGCGCTGCTCACCCTTGGCGTCATTCAGCAGCAAGGCGAGGAAATCGTAGATGGTGCCGCGCTCGATGACGATGCGGCCGTCCATGTAGAGTTCGCCGAGGCGAAGCTCGGGGTTGAAGATCAGCGCCCGCTCGGCTCCCGGATCGAGGAAGCGGACGCGAACCTCCTCGCCGGTGCCATCACCGAGCGTAACCTCCCGTCCGCGCGCCGTGACGACCGTCAACGAGCCGCTTTGCACGATCGCCGAGAGAACTTTCGTCAGTACCTTTTCCATGGCGCGACAACCGGTATCGTCGCCAAGCTAGCGCCGTGCTCAAGACCCGGCGCAAGCGGCGGGGGAGGCTTCGACCGTAGGCAGATTGTCTTAGAATACACTAAATGGCGAAACTGCCGGTTTTGCCTAGCGGCCATGCAAAAAAGCAGCGCGGTGGACGCCTGACCGCGCCGGAATACGACAATTCGATCCGGCGTTGTCCGCGTCGGCGACGTTGTGCGCTGGCCTAACCCGGCGCACCACGGAGTGCGGCGCGGCACGCCCGGCGGTCGGTAGAAGGCTTATAAGGCAGCAACGCGGGCACAAAGGCCCGCGTTACGATTGGTTGGTGCGAGTCGGCGAACTTGGGCCGTCCTACCAAGTGATCTGAGCGCCGGCCCGGCCACCGACAGAGCTGTTGCTGCCCTGCTGGCCGAAGCTTTTCTCCTCGACGCTGACGCCGACCGCGCCAGAGACCGCGAGCCGCTCGCCCTGTCCGAGAATGTTGCGGCCGAGGACGCCCATGGCGCTGAAGCCGAGTGCAACGTTTTCCTCCCAGTAGGCGACGTTGCCGGCGAGCCCGAACACTTCGGTTCCGACGAGGTCGGGGTTGGTCATCGCCATGGCGATTGCCACACCGCCGTTGAGCTTGCTCAGCTCGCTGAAGATGAGGCCGCCGTCAGTGGCGAGGTGGCCGGCCTGGTCGGAGGTGACTACCTCGAGCGGTCCAACCGTCTGGCGTGCCTGGCTCTTACCCGAGGTGATGCCGGGCGTCGTATAGGTCTGCGACCCGTTCTTTGCGCCCAGGCTGACCTCATCCTCGAACTCGGCCTCGGCGCCGAAGCCGACTGCCGTCGAGCGGTCGTACGCGGAGGCAACCTGCGATCCGGCACCGACTGCCGTCGAATTGTCCGCTGCCGCCCGTGCGCCGGTGCCTACCGAGATCGTATTGGAGGCCGCGATCCCGTTACCCGCGCCGGTGCCCATAGCGATGTTGCTGCTACCAATTACACCATTGCCGGCGAAGGCACCGCTCGCTTGGTTGTCGAAGCCGACGACGCCGTTGCCGGAGAAAGCGCCGGCTGCCTGGTTGCTGAACCCGAACACGCCGTTACCCGAGCCGATGCCGGAGGCCAAATTGCCGGCACCGATGACGCCGTTGCCCGAGAATGCACCGGAGGCTTCGTTGCTGAACCCGACGACGCCGTTGCCGACGCCAAGGCCGCTGGCCTGGTTGCTGACGCCCAGAACTCCATTGCCGGAGAAGGCACCGGCGGCTTGGTTGGCGAGACCGACGACGAGGTTGCCGGTTCCGTTGCCGCTCGACTGGTTGTTGTTGCCGACGACGCCGTTACCGGAATTCGCGCCGCTTGCTTGGTTGTTGTCACCCAGCACTGCGTTGCCGACCGTATCGCCGCTCGCCTGGTTATTTACGCCGGCGACGAGGTTGCCGGAGCCGGTGCCGGAAGCCTGATTGCCGTCACCGAACACGGCGTTGCCGACGAGGAGGCCGGCCGCGGAGTTGTTGGTGCCCTGCACGACGTTGCCGGAGAATGCGCCGGCGGCACGATTGAAGTCGCCGTCGACGAGGTTGCCGACGACGGTGCCGTCCGCGGCGTTGCCGTTGCCGAACACGAGATTGCCGGAACCGGTGCCGTAGGCCTGGTTGTCATCGCCCTGCACGACGTTGCCCGAGCCGTCGCCGTTGGCGGTATTGCGATTGCCGTCGATGACGTTGCCGGAGAGTGTGCCCGTCGCGTTGTTGTCGTTGCCGAACACGAAGTTGCCGGAGAGGAACGAGTTGGCGCTGTTGCGGTCGCCCTGCACGACGTTGCCCGACAGGTCGCCGAACACCTTGTTGTTGTTGCCATC
>CALRVN010000011.1:0-20641 GCA_943371625.1 Hyphomicrobium sp. CS1GBMeth3 | reverse complement strand
GCGTGCTCTCGATCCTTCACCCTCCCCCTTGATGGGGGAGGGACGGGGAGGGGATGGTGCAGAACCTTCGATGTCGTGGCCCCCCCCCACCCCACCCCTCCCCCGCGTCCATGCAAAGCATGGCTCCGCCATGACGGGGGGAGGGAGTGATGCTGAGACTTCCGTCGACAAGCGGGAAGCGCGACTGCTGTTCATGGCGTCGTCGGGCGGGCTGAAGTCCGCGCACGCATTCCAGGGGCGCGACGCGATCCTGTCGGGGCCGGCGGGTGGCGTGGTCGGCATGGCGGAGACGGCCAAGCGTGCCGGCTTCGACAAGGTGATCAGCTTCGACATGGGCGGCACGTCGACCGACGTGGCGCACTTCGCCGGCGAGTACGAGCGCTCGTTCGAGACGCAGATTGCCGGCGTGCGGCTGTCGGTGCCGATGCTGCGCGTGCATACGGTTGCGGCGGGCGGCGGGTCTATCATCGCGTATGACGGCACGCGTTTTCGCGTTGGGCCGGAGAGCGCCGGCGCCAATCCCGGGCCGGCGGCGTACCGCCGAGGCGGTCCGCTGACGGTGACCGACGCGAACGTGATGCTGGGTAAGCTCGATCCGAAGTTCTTTCCGGCGATTTTCGGGGAGGCGCACGATCAGCCGCTTGATGCTGGCGTGGTGCGGGCAGCCTTCGAGGATCTTGCGCGGCAGGTGGGCGACGGCCGCACGGGCGAGGAGACAGCGGACGGCGCGATCCGCATCGCGGTCGAGAACATGGCCAACGCGATCAAGAAGATCTCGGTCGAGCGCGGCTATGACGTGACGGAGTATGCGCTCAACTGCTTCGGGTCGGCGGGCGGACAACATGCGTGCCTGATCGCCGATACGCTCGGCATCGAGACGGTGCTGGTGCATGCGTTCTCCGGGTTGCTGTCGGCGTACGGCATCGGGTTGGCGCAACAGCGCGCGAGCCGTGAGCGCTCCATCGAGGCGCCGCTCGGCGAGGAGACGATGGACGCGCTGGAAACGCTCGCCTACGAGCTCGGCAGCGACGTGACGGAGCAGCTGCTCGACGAGAGCGTCGAGCACGACGGCATCGCGATCGAGAGCTTCGCGCATCTGCGCTATGCGGGGACGGACACGGCGCTACCGGTATCACTGTCGGAGCCGCACTTCATGCGGCGCGACTTCGAGGCGCTGCACCGGCAGCGGTTCGGGTTCGTGTCGCCGGAGAAGGAGGTCGTCGTCGCGGCGCTGGAGGTTGCAGCGAGGGGTGGCGGGGAGAGCGGTATTGCGACCACCACTTCACCCTCCCCCTCGACGGGGGAGGGTCGGGGTGGGGGTGGTGCTGAACCTTCGAGCTCTTGGACACCCCCCTCCCCTGCCCTCCCCCGCAAGGGGGGAGGGAGCAGAATCGTGTCGGCCATTGGCGCGACGAAATTCTATTCGCGGGGGGCGTGGCACGAGGCGCCGGTGCTGCTGCGGGAGCACCTCGAGGTCGGGCGCGAGCTGAGCGGGCCGGCGCTGGTCATCGAGCCGAACCAGACGATCGTCGTCGAGCCCGGCTGGAAGCTGGTGCTCACCTCCGGCAACGACATCGTGCTGACGCGCAGCGTACCGCTTGCGCGGGAGCGTCTCGGAGCGAAAGCCGACCCGGTGCTGCTGGAGGTGTTCAACAACCTGTTCATGGCGATCGCCGAGCAGATGGGCGAAGCCCTGCGCAACACGGCGCAGTCGGTGAACATCAAAGAGCGGCTCGACTTCTCGTGCGCGGTGTTCGACGCGAGCGGCGCGTTGGTCGCCAATGCGCCGCATCTCCCCGTGCATCTCGGGTCGATGGATCGCTCGGTCGAGGCGATCATTCGCCAGCGCGGCGGCGAGATGCGCCCCGGCGACAGCTTCATGCTGAACGCGCCGTACAACGGCGGCACGCATCTGCCGGACATCACGGTGGTGACGCCTGTGTTCGACGAGGCGGGTGCGCGCGTCGTGTTCTATGTCGCGAGCCGGGGGCATCACGAAGACATCGGCGGCCTGACGCCGGGCTCGATGACGCCGCGCGCGACGAACATCGAAGAAGAAGGTGTCTATATCGACAACTTCAAGCTCGTGGATCGGGGCCGCTTCCTCGAAGGCGAGACGCGTGCACTGCTTAGCGGGGCCAAATATCCGGCGCGGCGGCCGGACAAGAACATCGCCGACCTCAAGGCGCAGGTGGCGGCCAACGCCAAGGGCGAGGCCGAGCTGAAGCGCATGGTGGCCCACTTCGGGCTGGATGTGGTCGAAGCCTACATGCGGCACGTGCAGGACAATGCCGAGGACGCGGTGCGGCGCCTCATCTCTCGGTTGGAGGACGGGCACTTCCGCGTCGAGACGGATCAGGGCACGGCGGTCGAGGTGCGGATCACGGTCGATCGCGCAAGCCGCTCGGCGACGATCGACTTCTCCGGCACGAGCCCGCAGCAGGCGAACAACTTCAACGCGCCGGAGCCGGTGACGCGCGCAGCGGTGCTGTATGCCATCCGCGTCATGGTCGATGAGCCGATCCCGATGAATGCCGGGTGTCTGAAGCCGATCCGGATCGTCATTCCGGAAGGATCGATGCTGCGGCCGACGTATCCCGCGGCGGTCGTCGCCGGCAACGTCGAGACGAGCCAGATCGTGACCAACGCGCTGTTCGCGGCGTTCGGCGCGCTTGGGTCGGCGCAGGGCACGATGAACAACCTCACCTTCGGGGACGACAAGGTGCAGTACTACGAGACGCTGTGCTCGGGCGCTCCGGCAGGGCCGGGCTTCGACGGCGCGGCGGCCGTGCACGTGCACATGACGAATACGCGGCTTACCGATCCGGAAATTTTGGAGCTGCGCTATCCGGTGCTGCTGGAGGAGTTCTCCATCCGCCGCGGCTCGGGCGGCAAGGGCAAGTGGAACAGCGGCGATGGCACGCAGCGCGTCATCCGCTTCCTGGAGCGGATGCAGTGCGCCATTCTCTCCGGCTACAGGAGCGTGCGGCCGTTCGGCGTGGCGGGCGGCGAGCCGGGTGAAGCCGGGAGCAACAGCGTGCGTCGCGGCGGGAAGCTCGAGCCGCTGGCGGGCTGCGATGAGACTGTGATCGATACGGGTGATGCCATCGTCATCGTAACGCCTACGGGCGGCGGATTTGGCTCCAACTGAGCACCGATCACGCGATGATCTTGTGTTGCAGCAGCCGCCTCACCCCAGACTTTCGGCGATATCGGGCTTATCGCCCCTTGCCACTGGCGTCTGCCGCGCCTTGATATGGAGGGAGCGCCCAACTGGAAGGCGATGGATAACAAGATGACCAAGAACGCGGCCCAGACATCCCTCACGCGCTGCCTAGCTGTCGCGGCGGCGCTGACGCTTTGCTGCGGCGCGGCCGCGGAGACCGAGCCGGTGCATCCGTCGGCCGATATGGCCGTGCGCGACATCACGGCTGGGCTTTTCAAGGCCAAGCCGGGCGAGGCGCCTGACTATTCGAACCACGACCTCACATATCTCGATCTGTCGGGGCTGAACTTCAAAGGCGCCAAGCTCGCGAAGTCGAACCTCTATGGCGCCGACTTCACGAACGCCAATCTGCGCGGCACCGACATGTCCGGTACGCGGCTCGATCGGGCGACGCTGATCCGGGCGGACTTCTCGGGTGCGAACCTTTCCGGGGCGAGCGTGCTGCGGCCGACGGTCTACACCGACCTTACGGAGAACATCGCCGATGCGCCTCGCTTTGCCGGGGCGAACCTGACCGGCATCCGCGTGATGGCGAACATGTCCGGGGCTGATTTTCATGGCGCCGACCTGACGGATGCGAATTTCACGCCGCGCGAGGTGCGGGCCGGCCAGGGAACGCTGTCGACGCTGGCCAAGAACCTTCTGAAGTCGTGCGACTTCACCAAGGCTCTCATGCGCGGGGCAAACTTCCAGCACGCGGTGATGACGTTCTCGCGCTTCAACGGCGCCGATCTCAAGGGCGCGAACCTGGCGAACACGGATCTGTCGCGCGCCGACTTCACGGGTGCTGACCTCACCGATGCGGATCTCACGGGCGCCGATCTCGACGGGGCGACGCTGCTCGGGGTGAAGGGATTGGACACCGTGAAGGGCCTGTCGACCGCGCTCAACTTCGACAAGACGATCCGCTAGCGATCACCTCGTGGAAATAACAATTGTCATCCCGGCACTTGTTGCCGGGATCCACCATCCCGACGGAACCACAGCTTGTGGATAGATGGATCCCGGGGACAAGCCCCGGGATGACAATTGGACAGCGCAGATGGGGTGCACTTCACGAAAAAAAAGCCAGGGCGTTGGCCCTGGCTTTATCGTTTCGTGCTGTGAGGACGTCAGGCGATCAGACCCTGCTGTCCGTCCGAGAGCTGCGTCCGGCGCGCGGCCATGTAGCGGTTGAAGGCTTCGCGATCCTTCGACCTGCGCCGCTGCTCGAGGAACTCGCCGAACTTCGCCCGCTCCTCTCGAGACTGCGCAACGCCTGCTCGCGGTATTCATCGAAGGCGCGGTTGCCGGTCTGACGAAGCGGCGAGCGTGCACTCGCAGCATCGCCGGCACCGGACTGCTGCACGCGCTGCCAGTAGCGAGCCTGGGCGCGCCAAGCCACCGCTGCCAGCACGAGAAGCGTCAGCGGCAACGCAAACCAGAACAGCGCCGCGACCAGCCACACGACCGCCCAGGCCAACCAGAAGAGGGTGACAAGGACCAAAGCAAGGAAGCCGATAGTCACCAGGGCCATGAGGGGCAAGCTCCGATGAGAGTTGATCGATGAAGACGCCAGGGCGAGTTCGCCCTGGCGCTTCGAGCTATTATTTAGGTGGTCGCGCCTTCGGTACCAGTGGAAGGCGTATTGCGGCGGTCGGCCATGAACTGGTCGAACTCCGACTTGTCCTTCGCCTTGCGCAGGCGCTCGAGGAACTCGCGGAACTCGCGCTGCTCCTCTTCGAGGCGACGCAGGGTCTCCTCGCGGTAGTCGTCGAAGGCGGCATTGCCGGTCGAGGCGAAACCGCGGAAGTCGCGGCCCCAGCGCTCGACCTTACGGTCCCAGCGGTCTGCCATGCGCTGCTGCCAGCGGCTCATGTCACCGTGTCGTCCACCACATCCCATGCGTCCGCTCCATAGCAAGTAGGCGAGAATGGCCAGGCCCGCGGGCCAGAACAGGATGAAGCCGGCAACCATGACGGCAAGCCACGCGGGTTTGCCGTAGTCGTCCAGCGTCGCCACAACCCCAGTCATCGCAGGTCATCTCCATGTGAATGTTTATCACATTTACATAGTTGGCAAAGGCTCGGGCTGTCGTCAAGGGGCGCATTCTGAAAAATCGGAGCGGGGCGCCGGGAGGCCCGAGTTGCCTGGGCATGCCTGGCTAGAGATGGGGTGTTCGGGCCGGCGCGGTAGGTGGAGAAGGGGCGCAAGCCTTACCCGGCTGCAGCGGCAGCCCTCCGCGGGAATGACGGATTGGGGAGGCTCGCGCGCGGCGTTACTTCGACTTCATCCCAGCACTTGTTGCTCGGAACGAGCCATCAACCAGTTTCCTGGGTTGGTGGAGAGATGGGTCCTCGGGACAAGCCCGAGGATGACACTTAAATGCTCACTACCTTACGCAGGCGCTGATGATCCGCGAGGAGATCACGCGCGCGGTGGCGCGAGCGATCAACAGCAAAAACTTTCGCGGGGGAAGAGGGAGAGCGGCGGCACGGCGCGAAGCGTGCCGCCGAATTTCATATCAGCGCTTCTTCTTGATGGCCTTGCGCTTAACTTTCTTGGCAGCGACCTTGCGCTTCACCTTCTTCTTCTTCGGCTTGTCGGCCGACTGCGTGAGCGCGGACGCCGCAAGCTTCTTGATCTCTGCATTGGTGAGCGAGCCAGGAGCCTTCAATGCCTTCGAGGCAATTTTCGCAACCGCTGCCGACGTCTTTTCGTTCGCTGCCATTGTCTTCAATCCATCTGATGTCAATGAAAGCGACTGCTATACATAACTTTTGCTCAGATAGCACGCATCTCAGTCAAGCAATGGCGGCATGCGTAATCATTTGTCGGCGGGAACGCCAAGACCGTCGAGGTAGATGAGCACCGCTGCTTCGAGAAGATCATCGGGTGACATCGGTATCGGACGACGTGCAGCATCGCCTCTGCCGAACAACGTCGCGATGCCGTGACTGAGCGACCAGATGTGCAACGCCATCATCAACGACGGCGGACGTTTGTCGGGCGGCATCGTAGCGGCGAGCGCCTCGCAGGCCTGACGCAGCACGTTGAACGCGCGGTCGCCGGCGTCGCGCACCTCGGGATAGGCATCGAGCGGCACACCGCTTTCGAACATCGCGGAGAACAGCGCGGGCTCTTTCGCCGCGAAGTCGAGATAGGCGCGGCCGACGCGCTCGAAAGCGGCGCGCGGCGTCGGAGCACCCTGGTTCCAGGCGCGCGACAGAGCTTCGGCAAAGGCGTCGAAGCCGCGGCGTGCAACGTCAGCCATAAGCGCGTCGCGATCGCGGAAGTGGCGATACGGCGCAGCGGGGCTAACGCCGGCGGCGCGCGCGGCATCGGCGAAAGTGAACCCCGCGGGCCCCTTCTTGGAGATGAGATCGAGCGCGGCGGTGATGAGCGCCTCGCGAAGGTTGCCGTGATGGTAGCCGCGGCGCGAGCCGGGACCGTCCTTGTGCCATGCCATGGCGTGCTTCTAGCGCACTTTGCCGATTAAGCGCTATCCGGCGACGAGTATATGCACGCTGAACAGGGCTTCGGGATCGGTCCAGGTGGCGAGCGGAAGCCAGCCGGCGCTGCGCGCAAGGTCGCGGAAGCCGTCGATATCGTACTTGTGGGAGTGCTCGGTGTGGATGCGCTCGCCGGCGACGAAGCGGAAGCGGTGGCCGAGCACAGTGACCACCTGCGCGACGCGGCTGACGAGGTGCATGTCGATGCGTCCGTGCCGGACGTCGTAGGTGGCGAGATGGTCGAAGGCGTCGAGGTCGAAGTCAGCGTCGAGCTCGGCGTTGGCGCGGCGCAGGAGGTTGAGATTGAACGCCGCGGTGACGCCTTCCGCGTCGTCGTAAGCGGCGATGAGCCGACGCACGTCTTTCCTGAGGTCGGCCCCGATGATAAGCGTGCCGTTGTCGCCCAGGATCGCGCGCATGCTGGCGAGCAGCTCTCGCGCGGCGGCCTCGGTCAAGTTGCCAATTGTCGAGCCGGGGAAGAAGCCCAGCAGCGGGCGTCCGTCAAGTTCTGGCGGCAACGAGAGCGGGTGCGAGAAGTCGCCGACGATGGGCACGACATGAAGTCCGGGAAAGCGCACGCCGATGCGGTCGCTCGCGTCTTCCAACGCGGAGGGGCTGATGTCGATCGGCACGTAGGCATGCAGGTCCGGCATCACTTCGAGGAGGATCTCGGTCTTGGTGCTGGAGCCCGAACCGAACTCGATGAGGACGGCGCCGGGAGGCGCGAGCTCCGCCATCTCGCGCGCGTAGGCGCGCAGGATCGATATCTCGGTGCGCGTCGGATAGTACTCGGGCAGGTCGGTGATGCGTTCGAACAGCCGGCTTCCTTCGGCGTCGTAGAAGAAGCGGCAGGGGATCGATTTGTTGCGCGCAGAGAGCCCGGCGATGAGCGCCTTTGCGAACTCGCTATCTTCGACGCGCGTCTCGGGAGCGCTGGTCTCCGGAGTGCGGAGATCAACCTCGCAACCGCTCGTGTCCGCCATCGCGAGGTTGCTGTCGTCGTCCAGCTTCATGCGGCGTCCTCGGCAAGCCGCAGTCCGGTGAACTGCCAGCGCTGTTGCGGATAGAAGAAGTTGCGGTAGGTGGCGCGGATGTGCCCGGGAGCGGTGGCGCAGGAGCCGCCGCGGAGGACGTTCTGGCTGACCATGAACTTGCCGTTGTACTCGCCGACGGCGCCGGGTGCGGGACGGTATCCGGGGTATGGGAGGTAGGCGCTGGACGTCCATTCCCAGACGTCGCCGAAAAGTTGCGAAAGGCGTCCGTCACTGGTCGTTGCGCGACGCGGCCGCAGAGCGTTGGTGGTCAGATCGTTGCCGGTGAGCGGGTAGCCGTTGGTTGCTGCCTCCCACTCGAACTCGGTGGGCAGGCGTTTGCCGGCCCACGTCGCGAACGCGTTGGCCTCGTAGAAGCTGATGTGCGTGACCGGATCGGCGGGGTCCACCGGCAGGAGGCCCTCGAGCGTCATCTGATGCCAGACGCCGTCACGCTGTTCCCAATAGAGCGGCGCTTTCCAACCGTGCGTCTTTACGGTTGCCCAGCCATCAGCGAGCCAAAGCAGCGGCTCGCTGTAGCCGCCCGCTTCCGTGAAGGCGAGCCATTCGCCGTTGGTGACGCAGCGGTTGGCGAGACGATAGGGGTACAGAAGCGCTTCGTGGCGCGGGCCCTCGTTGTCGTAGAAGAAGCCGGTACCGTCGTAGCCAACGGCATGAATGCCGCCGTCGAAGGCGATGAATTTCAGATCGTCAGCGGCCGACGGCTTGTCGGGCTTGGGCTGCGGCTCTCGATACGCCGGACGGAGCGGCTGAGCGGCGAAGAGGCTGAGCACGTCGGTGAGCAACAGCTCCTGATGCTGCTGCTCGTGATTGATGCCGAGCTCAATCATCGCAAGCAGCGGATCGGGCGGGGCGCCGACGAAGCCATCGGCGAACATGCGCGCCAAGGCGGCGTCGACGTGGGCTCTGTAATCGCGCACTTGTGACACGGAGGGGCGCGTCAGCAATCCGCGGCGACCGCGTGGCTGCCGCTCGCCTTTGCTCTCGTAATAGGAGTTGAAGCAGTACTCGAAGTCGGCAGAGAACTCGCGGTAGTCAGGCAGCGTCGGCTTGAGGATGAAAGACTCGTAGAACCACGTGGTGTGCGCGAGGTGCCACTTGGTCGGGCTCGCGTCGTCCATGGGCTGCACCACCTGGTCCTCGTCGGACAGGGGTGCGGTGAGGGCGAGGGACAGCTCCCGGCTCGCCACGAGGCGGTCGCGAACGTCTTCGAGGCGCGCATCTGTCTCGCAGGGGGCGGCCTTCTGGTGCGGGAGCGTTGAAAGCACTGTTTGGCCTCTGATTTCGCCCGGTGTCAGCGGCAGGGTCGAGGATAGAGTTCCAACCCGAATGCCGATAACGATCCGTGGAAGCTAAGGTTTCGCCCGAAAGCGGAAAATAGTTACGCTATGAGCTTCCCTGCAAGGGGCCGTTGCCTGCGGCCTAACAATCTTCGTCCATTTGTTCATGCCCGGGATACCTGCCCTTCAGGCTGAGCCCCTAGGCTCCTCCGAGCAGCGTGGAGGAGTGGGCATGTCGCGGCGCGAGCTTGAAGTCGGTTCGTTCGTGCGGGTCACGGGCTTCGAAGTGGGCCACATGGCTCCCGAGGCCTCCTATCGCATCGAGCAGCTGTTGAGGCTCGATGGCGGGGCCACGCTTTACAAGATCCGCTGCGATGCCGAGCCATTCGACCGCGTGGTCGAGGCGGTGCACCTCACCCACATTTCCATTTCGACGCGCACCTGAAGGACATCTGCATGCGCCTCCTGGCATTGGCTGCACTCGTTGCATCGTTCTCGGCTGCGCTGGCGGCCGATACTCCCTCGGTGGAATTCGACGGGCAGCGGTACTCCCTCGGCTATGAGGATCAGGCGGCGCTTCCGGACGGGCAACCGGGCGAAGGCCTCGCCGAGTTCACGCTGCCGGGCGAGAGCGTCGAAGACTGGTCGAACCTATTCGCGTTCCATTCCTATCCGGAGATGGGGAACGATCCCGCAGCGGCCGCGGAGATGGTCGGCAAGGTCGTGAAGGAAACCAACAAGGACGCGAACTACGCCGTCGTCGTCAACGAGAAGACGGGTGACGCGATCATCGACTTCCTGACCTGGGCGCCGGAAAGCGACGTGATGGAATTCAACGTGTTCAGGTATGCTCGCGCGGCGGACGGTCGGGGGCTCGTCGCCATGCAGTACGCCAAGCACATCAAACTGGGCGAGATCGACGTCGAGGGGATGCGCGAGCTGCGTGCCACGTCGGTCGCGAACATGGCCGACATGGATATGGCTCAGGCGCAGGCGTATTTCTCAGGCAAGCGGGCAAGATCTGCTTCAAACGAGCAGACGGGCGATCAGCAGTAAGGCGGCAGGTGCTGGCCGCGCGCGCTGGTTTGCGCTAGTTTGCAGCTCTCGGGATGGGAGTTTCCGCATGCATAACGCAGTGCTGCTCGCCATTGTCCTCGCTGCCGGTCTCGCGACGCCGCCGGTCACCCAGCGGGTTCAGTCCGACTTCATCTGCTGGGAATCGGACATGGAGTTCCCGGTCGATTGCGAAGACGACGAGGACTAGTCGTCCAAAGTCCGCGTCTACTTGCAGACGGTCTTGAGGCCGTCGGGGCCGCGGCGCGCAAGGTCGACGTGGAAATGATCGTGATGGGCGGAGTTGTAGTCCGGGCTCAGCACGGTGGTGAATTCCTGGCAGGCGCCATCGTGGACGGCGCGCAGGAAAGCGCGCTCGCGATAGTCGCCGCGCCAGCCGCCCTTCACATTGATGCGCCGCCCGTCGGCCAGGACGAACCCCGATACGTCGAGGGCGTTGGCGTGCCCGTGCTCGGATAGATTGGCGCCGCTGGTGTGGTTCATCGGGCGGCAGGAATATGAGCCCGCGATCTTCAGCTCGACGAGCGGGACGCCATAGATGCGCTGCGCCGCGGGTCCGACTGAATTGACGACCCAGCGGTTGACCTGCGGGATCATGGGGCAGCGAAGGTAGGCGACGGGGCTTATCGAGACGCGGCCATTGTCGGCGGCGGCCATCTCGAACGGGCGCTCGGCCCCGCAAACGCTAGGGCCGCCCAGCGATAGCTTGGTCTTGATGAAGGGGCCTTCGCGGACGACGCCGGAAGCGAGGCAGGCGCGCTCCTCGGTGGATCGCCATGGCTCGTCTTTGGCCACGAAATATTCGCCCGAGCCCCCACAACCGGTGAGCAGCACAGGGACAAGGATGCCAAAAACTACGCGAAACGGGATCGATGGCATGGAGGGACGCTAACCGCGGTAACCCTAACGGACCGTGAATCTGCCATCTTCCCAGGCGGATAGAGCCTGCCCATCCCGGCGCATTTGCGACTCGAATGCGGCGGACCCTCAAAACTAGTGGCAGAACAACGGCACTTTTGGAGTTATCCACAGGTCCGTGGGAGTGGACCGCAAAGCGTATGCAGACCTGTCACGGTTGGCTTGTTAAGGATTGGGTGTCTGGAGCGATCCAGGCCCTCAGGCAGCGGCCAATTCGTAATGCGTATGCGCTGCATCCCTGAGTGTGTAATGCGTCTTGGCCCCGGCATTGATCGGCCGCCGCGTCTCTTGGCAACCCCGCGTTTGTCTTTCGAGATTGCAGCGGTGATCGCCGGGGCCTCGTATTACCCGCAGGCCAGCTAGGCCTGGGCGGCGAAGAAATCCAACACAGCCTGTTTGAAGTCCTTGTCGCCGACCGCCTTCATGTGGTCGCGGCCAGGGAGCTGCACCGCGCGGGCTCCTGGGATCAGCGCGGCAAGGCCGGACGGCGAGCCTCCGATGACGTCACGCTCACCCACCACAACGAGGACGGGACACGTGAGGGTCGCCAGGGCTTCGGGCGTGATCCGCGCGCGCGAGGAGCGGATGCAGGCGGCCAATGCCTTGAGATCGCTTTTCGTTTGCTCGGCAAAGGCGCGGAAGGTGCGCGCGGTCGAGTTGGTAACCTCGTCAATCGAGGCCGCCTCGAGAGCGTGTGCGACCGGGCCGGTACCGGCGACGCCGCGGACCATGTTGAGGCCGAGGCCGCCGAAGACGAGGCTGCGCACGCGAGCGGGGTGGGCGAAGGCCAGGAAGGCGCCGATGCGCGAGCCCATCGAATAGCCCACCACGTGAGCTTGATCGATGCCGAGATGGTCGAGCAGGCGGCGGGCATCCTCGGCCATGATGGGTGCACCGTAGGCTTCCAGGTCATACAGCTTGGCGCTCTGGCCGTGACCGCGATTGTCATAGGCGATGACGCGGTAACCGGCCTTGGTCAGGGTCGCGACCCAGCCGGTATCGATCCAGTTGGTAGTGACGTTGGAGGCGAAGCCATGGATGAGCAGCACCGGCGTGCCCTCACCCTCGTCGATGTAGGCGATCTCGACGCCGTCGGAGCTGAATTTCTGCACCTGATGCCTCAACGCGGCGCCCGCACGGGAGCTGGCCGCACCCCTACCATTTGCCATCCAGCGGCGCTATGGTCGGGGCGGCATCATCAAGAACTGCAGGGCAAATCAATGGCCTCCAGCCCCGTCCCTCACCTCGCCAACGACCAGGGCGCGGAGAAGATTTTCGTCGGTGTGCGCGAACTCAACTGCATGGGCGCGCGGCCGCCGTTCGACCATCCGCACGTCTACCTCGACATGGGTGACGACGGCCAGATCCTCTGCCCGTACTGCTCGACGCTCTACATCTACGATCCTCGCCTGTCGGCCAGCGAGAGCGACCCGCCGGGCTCGATCGTCAATCTCGCCGAAGAAGCGGTCTAACGGCGGCGCACAAGACCAAAACCCCATGAGCGCGCTCAGGCTCGATCCGCAGGCGAATGAGAACGCCGAGGCGGCGTTAGAACGGGCACGCGATACGAAGCCTGGGCCCGTACTCATCGTGGGCGGCGGTATCGGCGGCCTCGCGACAGCGCTGGCGCTGGCGCAGCAGGGCGTCCCCTCACACGTGCTGGAGAGACGTGGCGCCTTCAACGAAGAGGGTGCCGGCATCCAGATCGGCCCCAATGGGACACGCATCCTGCAGCGGCTTGGGCTCACGGATGCTCTGTATCCGTACGTCGGGGTGCCGGACGCACTCAGCGTTCGCGACGGGCGAACCGGGGGCGAGATTGCATCGCTGCCACTCGGGCGCTGGATGGCGATGCGGCACGGAACGCCGCATTGGACCCTGCACCGCAAGGATCTGCACGCGGCACTGGCGAATGCCGTGCGCGCCGAACCGCTGATCGCGGTATCGCTCGACTTCGATGCTTCCGAAGTTGCGATCGATGCTGCCCACGTTGCCGTCGCGGCAAGCGACGGCGTTGCGTGGACCGGCAGGGCGCTGATAGCTGCCGACGGCATCTGGTCAACGCTGCGCACGATGCTCATCGACCCGGCCAAGCCGCGCTTTTCCGGCAAGTGCGCGGTGCGTAGCGTCGTTCCCGTCGATCTGTTGCCGGCGGACTTCGAGCGCAACGAGACGACGATCTGGCTGTCGCCCGACGCGCACGTCGTCTGTTACCCGGTCTCGGGCGGCACCGAGCTTGCCGTGATCGTGGTGTTTGAGGATCAGCACGAGAGCACGGACTGGAGCGCTCCGGTGCCTCCGTCCTGGGTGCAGCGAAGCATGTCGACTTCTGCTGACGACGTGCAGACGCTGTTACTTGCGGCGCCGTCGTGGAAACGCTGGGCGCTGCACACGCTACCGGCACCGAAGCGCTGGACGCGCGGCCCGGTGGCGCTGCTCGGAGATGCCGCGCATCCGGTACTGCCGTTCTTCGCGGCTGGTGCCGTGATGGCGCTGGAGGACGCTGTGGTCGTGGCGGATGCCCTGGCGAAAAATACCTCGGACGTCACCACGGCGCTGAGAAGGTACGAGCGCGTGCGGCGCGCACGCGTCATGCGCGTGGCTCGCGCGTCGCTAAAGAACGGCAGCATCTATCATTCGAGCGGAGTTACCGCGAGGACGCGCAACTTCGTCCTGCGCAACACGCGGCCGGAGCGGCTCATGTCGCGGTACGATTGGCTGTACGGCTGGAAGTCAGATTAGATGTAGGAGAGGCGCGCGACGGCAATGTGCATGAAGTTGTCGTAAAGGCGACGCGAGTTTCCGAGCAGCTCGGCAAACCCCTCGATGACGCGCGTGCGCAACTTGCCGGAGAAGCCGGGAGGATGCAGCTGCTGCAGCGCTTCCTGACTGACTGCCGACCAGTCGGCGACCGACTGGTCCGTCGCCTCGACGTGATATTGCAGGCCGAAAGCGGAAGATCCGTAAGCAAACGCGGCGATCGGGCATTGGCTGGTCGAGGCGAGAACGACGCCGCCTTGCGGGAGCGATTTCACCTCGGCACCGTGCCACTGCAGGGCGCGCTTGGTCTTGCCGAACCCGGCGTACAACGGATGGCGCAACCCGTCCTCGCTCAGCGCGACGTCGAGGAGATTGATTTCACCGACATTGGCGGGGCCGACTGCGCCGCCCAGCGCTTCGGCGAGAAGCTGATGGCCGAGGCAGATGCCGAGGAACGGCTTGTCGTGCTCGAGCACCCAGGTGCGGATCGCTTCCTTCTCGGCCTTGAGCCAGGGATAGCGCTCCTCATCCCAGACGTTCATGGGGCCGCCCATGACCATCAGAATGTCAAAGCTGTCGAGATCGGGCAGCGGCTCCCCCTGATCGAGCTTGACGATCACGGGCACGATGCCGTCCGCAGCCAAGTGCCCGGCGAACGTTCCGGGATGGCAATCGGGCGAATGCTGAAAGATGACGACGCGCGGCAACATTTACCGGATAAGTCTACTGTTTCCCCGGGGGAAACAGCTATTCCTGCACACTGTGAATTGCAAGTACTATGTGCATTCACCGGTTGCGGATCTTCAGATCACGGCAACTCGCGCGAGTAGCTGATGACCGACAGGAAACGGATCGGCAGCTTCAGGAGCTCTTCGGGCCCGTGCGGTGCGTCGGCGTCGAAGAACAGGCTGTCGCCGGGCTTCATCGGGTAGAGCTTGTCGGCGTGGCGATATACGACCTCGCCTTCGAGCACGTAGATCAGCTCGTGGCCGGCGTGCTGGAACAGCGGGAAGACGTCCGACTCTTCCGTCAGAGTGATGACATAGGGCTCCACGATCACGCTGCCGGACAGGCCGCCCGTGTGACCGAGAAGCTGGTACTGGTGGCCGGCGCGCGTGCCGCGGCGCTCGATGAGCAGGCCCTTGCCGGCCGAGACGAACACGGCATCGCGGCGCTCCTCGAAACGGCGGAACAGCGAAGTCACCGGAACGCCGAGCGCCTTCGATAGACGCTGCAAGGTCGTCAGCGATGCGGACGTGACGCCGTTCTCGATCTTCGACAGCATGCCGAGCGAGAGATCGGCGGCGCGAGCAAGGTCGGAAGCGGTGATGCCAAGCTTGTTGCGGAAGGCGCGGACCTCGCGACCGATCGCGACCTCGAGCATGTTGTCGCGTGCGCCCTGCAGGGCATGAGGATCCTGATCATCGCTCGGCGCGGACTTGCCGATCGGCACGTGCCGCGACACTCGCCCGTGAGACACCTTGGCCGGCTCCGTGGCGTCGGCGGCGAGCATGGTCTCGCTCAGCGCGTCACGCTTGCTTTCAATGACGCGGGCTTTGACAGGTGCCTTACCGCTCGGCTTTGTGCTCTTCATCCGCCCTAAACTTCTGCAACATGTCCAGGCCTACGAGGCGGCCGCCGAACTCGGCAGCGGCGTCGAGGAGGCAATCGCAGAAGTATAAGGCGGCAGCACTGTCCACTAGCAAGTGGAAAACAGTACTACCCCCCGTATCGACGCGGGTCAGGATCGCAGACATCTTGGCAATCGACGTCTGCGCGATGCTCAGACCGGCAAACTTGTCGCGGCGCAGATCGATGGCGCAAATCTTGGCAAACATCTCCGGCAGCGCCTTGCCGGCCACCGCGAGCCACGCGTGGCTGTCGATGCGGCGCAGCGGGTAGGTGCGCTCCTCGTCCTCAATGCGCCAATTTGCTTCGAGTTGTGCAAGCCTCTCACCGTCGCCGGAGAGGTTGGAAAGCAGGATGACCTCGCTCGCCGCCAGCACGAGGCACAGCCCGCCATCGGGTTGCCGATAGGCGCGGTTCGGCACCGCCTCGGCAATGATGCCACGGGACTGCATGGCGGGAATGGTCCCGCGGCCCTTGAAGCCCAGACGCGGGAGCGGCGAGAGGTCGGCGATGACGATGTCGCCAGCGGCGGATGCCGCGCCGACTGTTTCAGCAACGGCGACATCTCCCAGCGCGCGCCAGGTGGCTCCCTCGGCATTGAGACGGTGGCGCAGCGGCGAGCGGCGCGGGAAAGCAGCAGGATCCATCATGGTGCGCAGTCCTCACATATCCTGGCGCTTGTTCTCGGGATCGTAGAACGGCACCGCGACCGTCTCGGCGGTGACCATGCGGCCGCCATCGACGCGGATCTCGAAGCGCTTGCCAGGCTCGGCGAGATCGGGCGGGACGTAGGCGAGACCGACGACCTTGCCCAGCGTCGGCGAGCGCGTGACCGAGGTGACGCGGCCTGCGATGTCGCCGTTGCGGATGACGAGATGGCATTCCTTCGGCGCCGGTGCGGAGGGATCGACGAGAGCGAAGCCGGCGAGCTTTCGGGTCAGCCCCTTCGCCATCTGCATGTCGACAGCGCGCTTGCCGACGTAGAACGGCTTCTTCTTGGCGAGCGCCCATTCCATGTTGGCTTCGGCAGGATTGGTGATGCCATCGGTGTCCTGACCGACGATGATGTGGCCCTTCTCGAGACGCAGGATGCGCTGCGCCTCGACGCCGAACGGGGTGATGCCGAAGGGCTTGCCGGCTTCCATCAGCCGATCCCACAGCGCTTCGCCGAGCCCGGCGGGAACGTGGATCTCGTAGCCAAGCTCGCCGACAAAGCCGACGCGCAGAACGCGCACCGGGATGCCGGCGAGCTTGCCTACCCGCGCTGCCATGTAGGGGAATGCCGAGGCTGAGAAGTCGATGTCGGTTTCAAGCTTCTCGATCACCGCGCGGGCCTGCGGACCGGCGAGATTGATGCCGGCATAGGCGGCTGTGACGTTGGCGACGTCGACGTCCATCTTCCACTGCACATTGAACCAGGTCATCTGACGATAGACCTGATCCACGGCGCCGGTCGTGGCGGTGACGTAGTAGTGGCGATCGTGCAGGCGGGCGGCGACGCCGTCGTCGATCACGACGCCGGTGAGATCGGTCATCAAGGTGTAACGAGCGCGACCGATGGGCTGCTTCTCGTAAGCCCAGGTATACATGCGGTCGATGAAGGCGGCAGCGTCGGGGCCCCGCACCTCGAGGCCGCCGAGAGTGGAGACGTCAATCATGCCGACGCCCTGGCGGACGGCACGGACCTCGCGCGCGACGGCTCGTTCGCCATCGCCCTTGGCGCCGTAGTAGGCGGGGCGCATCCACAGCCCGGCCGGCATCATCTGCGCACCCAGTTCGAGGTGCCGGTGATGCATGGCGGTGTGGCGTACGGGCTCGAAGCCGCGGCCTGCGAGGGCTGCGAATTTCTCGGGCACGAACGGCGGGCGGAACGTGGTCGTGCCGATCGAAGCGATCGACTTACCGGTTTCCTTGGCAACGATGCGGATGGTGTTGAGGTTGGCGTGGCGGCCCTGGCTCGGACCGAGGCCGGCGGTCGAGTAGCGCTTCACGAGCTGAATGTCGTCGTAGCCGTCCTTGACGGTGTTGACGATGTCCTTCGACTTCAGGTCCTCGTCGAAGTCGATGAAGTCGTGACCGTGGCTGTCGAAGACGGGATAGGGGTGGCTAACGGCGGCGGCGCTGGCATCGGCGACGGGAGCCAAGCGCTGCTCGGCGTTGCCGTGCCCGGCATTCGCGGCCGCGGCGGCGCCTGCATGGCGGCTGTCACCCAGCACGGCCGCAAGCGACCAGACTCCGGAAGCCGTGCCCGCCAGCGAGATGCCGGCCGGGAGGTCGGTGGCGCGGTGCATGTTGATCTTCGGGTCGAAGATCACCTTTGCGCCGGCATGGCTGGCGAGGTTGAGCGCGGGCGAGAAGCCAACGCTCATCAGCACGAGATCGCAATCGATCCACTCGCGCACCTTTCCGGGTACGCCGTCGGCACCGATGCTGGCTACCGCAACGGAGGAGACACGCTTGCGGCCGCGGGAGTCGATGAGCGTCGATCCAGAGATGATCTTGACGCCGCGCGCGCGCACCTGCTCGGCGACGTTGTCGTCAACGTTGGCGTTGAGATCGACAATCGCGGCAACCGCTATGCCCGCATCGAGCAGGTCGATCGCCGCCTCGTAACCGAAGCGGTTGGAGGTGGCGATAACGGCACGCTTGCCCGGCTTGACGCCGTAAAGCCGCATCAAGCGTTGCGCCGCGCTGGCGAACATGATGCCGGGGCGGTCGTTGTTGGCGAAGACCAGAGGCTGGTCGAATACGCCGGTGGCGACGATCGTTTGCTTGCTGCGGATCTTGTAGAAGCGGTTGGCGTGCGTCGCCGACGTCCAGTTGTCGGTGAACATGCCGGTGACCGTGGTGTCGGTCAGGATGCGCAGGTTGGGCGTGGCACGTGCGCGCGTGATCAGCTCATCGCGGCGAGCATTGATGGAGGCGCGATCACTGCCGCAACGGCCGTAGAGCAGCGCACCGCCAAGCTGCGGAAGCTGCTCGACCAGCAGCGTGTCGGCACCCGCCTCGGCCGAGGCGATCGCAGCCTCGAGGCCAGCGGGGCCGCCGCCGATGACGAGCACGTCGGCAAAGAGGTACGCCTTATCGTAGTACTTGTGCGGCGCCGACGTCTTCAGCTTGCCGAGGCCGGCCATGATGCGGATCGGGCGCTCGAAGACGTGCTGCCACACACCGCGCGGCCAGTAGAAGGTCTTGTAGTAGAAGGCGACCGGCAGGAAGCGGCTGAACAGTCCCATGACGGCGAAGAGGTCGTGGTCGAGCGAGCCGAGGCGGTTGACCGACTCCACCGCGAGGCCATCGACAGCCGGATGCTGGTCGGCGCGGACGTTGGGTTCGCCGCCCACCTGCACGATCGTGTTTGCGTCCTGCCCCGCCATGGTGAGGACGCCGCGCGGGCGGTGATACTTGAACGAGCGCGACAGCAGCGCGCGGCCACCCGCATACAGCGCGGAGGCCACCACGTCGCCTTCGAAGCCGCTGTAGAGCTGACCGTCGAAGGTGAACGACAGCGGCCGACGGCGATCGATCAGCAAGCCGAAATCAGAGCCTTCGAGGCGCCCTGAACCTGCACCGGCGCTCATGCTGTGCCCCCGGCGCGGCGCGCGAAGAATTCATCGACGGTCATCGTTTCCAGTGTGGTGTCGGTGATGGTGTTGCGGCGGCCGATGAACCACGTGTTGGTCGGCGCGTGAAGCCACCACTCGTAGATCTCGCCGGCGACGTTGGCTTCGAGAAAGAGATAGGCGGACCACTCGTCGTCAGTGGCGGTGGCGGGATCCGGCATGTCCTTCACCTCGCCCCCCCAGACGAACTCCGAGATGTTGCGCGGCCCGTTGATTGGGCACGTCAGAATTTTCATCGCAGTCGCTTGTCCCGATACTTGTCGTCAATCAATCAGTGTCCGACCGAGGCTGCACCCTTTTCGCCGACGAGATCGAAAGTGCGGAAGCGGTCGAGCGCGAAGGGCTTCAGCATGTCCGGCTGACGGTCGGTGGCGATGCATTCAGCCATGCGCTTTCCGCACACGGGCGTCGCCTTGAAGCCCCACGTGCCCCAGCCGGCGTCGATGTAATAGTTTTCGACCGGCGTCAGCCCCATGACGGGCGAGAAGTCCGGAGTCATGTCGGCCATGCCCGCCCATTGGCGGAGTACCTTGAGCTCACCCATGAAGGGAAACAGCTCGAGCATGTGCGCCATCAGCCCTTCCTTGAAGTCGAGCGTCGAGCGGGTGGAATAAAGGCCGTATGGATCAGTGGCGCCGCCCATCACCATCTCGCCGCGCGCGGACTGCGAAATGTAGACGTGCAGCGAACCCGACACGATGATCTGGTCGAGGATCGGCTTCACGGGCTCGGACACGCAGGCCTGCAGCGGAATGGTGCGGATCGGCAGCTGGAAGCCCGCCATGCGCGCTACTTCACTCGAGGCGCCGGCGACGGCCTGCACGATCTTGCCGGCGTAGACCGGGCCTTTGCTGGTCTCGACGCCGATCGCCTTGCCGTTCTCGACGATGATCTTGTTGACCGGCGTTTGGGTGTGGACCTCGACGCCGCGCTTGATCGCTTCCTTGGCGTAGCCCCAGGCGACGGCGTCGTGGCGCGCGATTGCCCCGGGCGGATGATACAGCGCGCCGAGGATCGGGTAGCGCACGTCGTCCGAGATGTTGATCGTCGGGCAGATGCGCTTCACATCGTCGGCGTCGATCACCTCCGAGTTGACGCCGAGGTGCTTGTTGACCTCGGCGCGCCAGCGCGCGGTGCGCATGGCGGCATCGGTATGAGCGAGGGTGAAGTGTCCGCGCTCGGAGTACATCATGTTGATGTCGAGCTCGTTCGACAGCCCGCGCCAAAGGTCGACGGATTCCTTGTAGAACCGCACGCCCTCGGGCGTCAGGTAGTTGGCCCGGATGATGGTGGTGTTGCGCGCGGTGTTGCCACCGGCGAGCCAGCCCTTGTCGAGGACGGCGACGTTGGTGATACCGTGATGGGCGGCAAGATAGTAGGCGATGGCGAGGCCGTGGCCGCCGGCACCGATGACGATGACGTCATAGGAGGTCTTAAGCTCGGGGGTCCAACGGAAGTGCGGGTCGTCCGGATGCTCCTTGGCGAAAGCATACTTGAGGAGGGCGAAGGGCATCGATCTATCCGTCCTCCGGGGACTTGGTTAGCGCGTCGGGAAGGCATCACGTCCATTCCCAGAGTGCAAGATATT
>CALRVN010000010.1:0-21931 GCA_943371625.1 Hyphomicrobium sp. CS1GBMeth3 | reverse complement strand
GCAGCGGCTCGATCTCGATGCGCTGCTGCGTGAAGCCGCTTAGGCAAGAAAAACGCTGCGCACCCTGAGGCGCGCAGCGTGATCAGCTCAGCCGTGTCGTGCAAGGGCCGCGTCAGTCCGTCTTCCCATGACAGTGCTTGTATTTCTTGCCGGAGCCGCAGGGGCACAGCGCGTTGCGCGAAACGCGGCCCCAGGTTGCCGGGTCCTTCGGATTGACGGCATCGCTCGTCGACTTGCGCGTCTGCAGCGGCGGGCGACGATCCGGGGCGGCGGGGGCAGGACCACGGGCCTCGGCCGCGATTGCCGCGTCAGCCAGCGCCAGCTCGTCGAGACCCGAGAACGGGTTGATGTGGCTGGCGTGCATTTCCGGCAGCTCGCCCTGTTGCGCTTCGAGCTGCTCCTGCGTGGACGCAAGCTCGATGTGCATGAGCTGGCCGGTGGTCGCCTCGCGCAGGTTGCCGAGCATCGCCTCGAACAGGACGAACGCCTCGCTCTTGTACTCGTTGAGCGGGTCGCGCTGACCATAGGCGCGGAAGCCGATCACCTGACGCAGATGCTCGAGCGTGACGAGATGCTCGCGCCAGAGATGATCGAGCGTCTGCAGAAGCACCATCTTCTCGATCTGGCGGAAGTTGGTGGTGCCGATCTCCTGCTCCTTGCGCTCGGCCTTCTCGTCGACCTCTTTCAGGATGCGCTCGGAGATTTCCTTGTCGGCGATGCCTTCCTCGGCAACCCAGTCGGCGATGGGAAGGTCGATGCCGAACACGCCGTTGATGGCCTCGTGCAGGGCGGTGGTGTTCCACTGCTCTGCGTAAGCAGCCTCGGGGATGTTCTGGCGCACGAGCTCGTCGACGAGCTGGTGGCGCATGTCCTTGACGGTTTCGGAGACGTCGTCCTCGGCCATGATGTCGAGCCGCTGCTCGAAGATGACCTTGCGCTGGTCATTCATCACGTCGTCGTACTTCAGGATCTGCTTGCGGATGTCGAAGTTGCGGGCCTCGACCTTCTTCTGCGCCATCTCGAGGGACTTGTTCATCCACGGATGGGTGATGGCCTCGCCCTCCTGCAGGCCGAGCGTCTTGAGGACGCTGTCCATGCGGTTGGAGCCGAAGATGCGCATCAGGTCGTCTTCGAGAGACAGGTAGAACTTTGAGCGGCCGGGATCGCCCTGACGGCCCGAGCGGCCGCGCAGCTGGTTGTCGATGCGGCGGCTTTCGTGGCGCTCGGTCGCGAGCACGTAGAGGCCACCGGCTTCGAGCGCCGCCTTCTTCTTCTGGGCGACGTCGGCCTGGATCTGCTTGCGTTCCTTATCGACTGCGGCGGGTTCCGGCGGGCGTCCTGCCGCGGTCTCGGCGTCGACCCAGTCCTTGAGGCGCGCATCGACGTTCCCGCCGAGCTGAATGTCGGTGCCGCGACCGGCCATGTTGGTCGCGATGGTCACGCCGCCCGGCACGCCAGCCTGCGCAACGATGCCCGCTTCCTGCTCGTGGTGGCGGGCGTTCAGCACCTGATGGGGGATGGCGTCGCCGTTGCCCTTCGCCGAGCCGACGCCTGTGAGATAGGTGCCGATGTCGGTCAGGTAGTCCTTGAGCTCCTGCTCCTTGGGAGACTTGAGCTTGTCGGCCAGGTCGAGCGAGTTCTTGCCAAGCTCCTTGATGTACTTCTTGTCCTTCAAGAGCTCGGACAGCTGCTCCGACTTCTCGATCGACACGGTACCGACGAGGATCGGCTGTCCGCGGCGATGGCAGTCGGCGATCGTCTGCACGATGGCGGCGTACTTCTCCTTGGCCGTGCGGTAGATCTCATCGTCCTCGTCGGCGCGGCCGACGGTCACGTTGGTCGGGATCTCGACCACGTCGAGGCCGTAGATGTCGAGGAACTCGCTGGCCTCGGTATTGGCGGTGCCGGTCATGCCGGCGAGCTTCTTGTAGAGGCGGAAGTAGTTCTGGAAGGTGATCGAAGCGAGGGTCTGGTTCTCGGGCTGGATCTCGACGTTTTCCTTGGCCTCGAGCGCCTGATGCAGGCCTTCCGAATAACGGCGACCGGGCATCATGCGGCCGGTGAACTCGTCGATGATGACGACCTGGCCGCCCTTGACGATGTAGTCCTTGTCGCGCTGGAACAGCTTGTGCGCCTTCAGCGCCGAGTTGACGTGATGAACGAGCGAGACGTTCTCAATGTCATACAGCGAGCCCTTCATCAGGCCCTTCTCGGCGAGGTCCGCCTCGACACGCTCGTTGCCGACCTCGGTCAGCGACACTTGGCGCTGCTTCTCGTCGAGCTCGAAATCGTCTGGGCCGAGGGTTGGGATAATGGCGTCGACCGCCTGGTAGAGATCGGCGCGATCCTCCAGCGGACCAGAGATGATGAGCGGGGTGCGCGCTTCGTCGATGAGAATGGAGTCGACCTCGTCGACGATGGCGAAGCCATGGCCGCGCTGGACCATCTCCTCCATGTCCATCTTCATGTTGTCGCGCAGGTAGTCGAAGCCGAGTTCGTTGTTGGTGGCGTAAGTCACGTCGCAGGTGTAGGCGAGCTTGCGCTGCTCGTCGTCGAGGCCATGCACGATCTTGCCGACGGTGAGGCCGAGGAAATTGTAGACCTGACCCATCCAGTCAGCGTCGCGCTGAGCGAGGTAGTCGTTGACGGTCACGACGTGCACGGCGTTGCCGCCGAGCGCGTTGAGGTAGGTCGGCAGCGTCGCAACGAGCGTCTTGCCTTCGCCGGTCTTCATCTCGGCGATCTTGCCTTCGTGCAGCACCATGCCGCCGATCAGCTGCACATCGAAATGGCGCTGACCGAGGGTGCGCTTTGCAGCCTCGCGGACGGTGGCGAAGGCGGGGATCAGGAGATCATCGAGCGTGGCGCCCTCGGCGAACTGACGGCGGAAGTCGTCGGTGCGGGCCTTCAGCTCCGCATCGGACAGCGCGGCGATCTCGTCTTCGAGCGCGTTGATCGCGTCGACGCGTGACTGGTAGCCCTTCACGCGGCGCTCATTAGATGAGCCGAAGATCTTCGCCGCAAATCCGCCGATCGTCGAAAGCATTCGAAGTGTTCCCCAAATTTCCAGGCTTCTGCCGGGAGGTATAGGCACAATGTGCAGACGGACTTCCCTGTACTTGCGCAGGGACGCCAAGCCGACTTCCAGGCCCGATCCGCACGTCGCGGAGAGGCGCCGGTGTGCGCTGCAACCGCCTATTGCGCAAGAAGTTCAGCCGCGGGGGAGAGATAAGGACCGCACCCTAGGCTTGTCAACGCATTGGAAACGCTTCTACGGCCCCTCAAAACAGCGGAATTTCTTTCGCGAACTCTCCAATTCTTAACTTGGCAGCGCCTACGCACCCCACTATCCATGGGCCCGCAATTGGCCGGGACCGCCCGTTTCAGGTGCACGAGAGCGCAACAACCGGCGGGTATTGGTCCTTCGCCCTTCTCCTTCGGTCTTCTGACCGTCCAACAATCAGAGATCAGCATGTACTCAGTCATTCCGAACAAGCACGCCCTCGCAGGCCTCGCCCTCGCAGCCGCCAGCGTGCTGTGCGCAACCGGAACATCGGCCCTGGCGCAGGGCATCGCGAACGACACGGTCGTGGTGACCGTAGATGGAAAGGCCATCACGGAAGGCGACCTGAAGCTCGCCGAGAGCGAAGTCGGCAATGAGCTCGCGCAGCTGCCGCCGGAGGTGAAGCGCCGCGCGCTGGCCGAATACCTGATCGACAACAAGCTGTTCGCCAATGCCGGCGAGGCCGACAAGCTCGGCGAGACGCCGGAGTTCAAGGCGTACATGGAGTACCTGCGCGGACGCGCATTGCGCGAGCAGTACTTCGAGAAGAAGCTGAAGTCGGCGATCAGCGAAGACGAAGCGAAGAAGATCTACAACGCTCGCATCGCGCAGATGAAGCCGGAGACCGAATTTGCGGCGCGTCACATTCTGGTAGCCAGCGAGGAGAAGGCCAAGGAGCTGCGCGCCAAGGTCGCGGCCGGAGAAGACTTCGCCAAGCTCGCGGGCGAGAACTCGACCGACCCGGTATCGAAGAAGGACGGCGGCTTCCTCGGCTACTTCGGCATGGGACAGATGGTGCCCGAGTTCGAAGCTGCTGTCGTCAAGATGCAGAAGGGTGAGCTGTCGGAGCCGGTGAAGACCGCTTACGGCTGGCACGTCATCAAGCTCGAGGATCGCCGCGCGAAGGCGCCGCCGACCTATGACCAGGTGAAGGACACGATCCTCAACTCGCTCGCCGTGCGCAAGGCGCAGGAGGCTTCGGCCGAGATGCGCGGCAAGGCGAAGATCGAGTACGTCGACGCCGACATCGAGAAGCAGGTTGAAGAGTCGCAGAAGAAGCAGGCCGAGGCGATGGAAGCTGCCAAGAAGGCGAAAGAGGCCGGTGCGGCTGGTGCTGCTCCGGGCGCAGCGCCCGCTCCCGGTGCCGCTCCTGCGACGCCGCCGGCGGCCAAGCCCTAAGCTTCAAAATTTCAGGACACTGACAACGGGCCGCTTGCTCCAAGCGGCCCGATCTGTTTCCACTCGCGGCCTATTCGAACTTTCGGAGCCGACGATGGGAAAGCCTGCCCCGACATCGCCGTTCGCACCCGCCGCTCTACCGAGCGTGCCTGAGGTGCCCGGCGTGCGCTTCGCTACCGCGGCAGCCGGCATAAAATACAAGGGACGTACCGACCTCCTGCTCGGGGTGTTCTCGCCCGGCACGCAGGCGGCGGGAGTTCTGACGCGCTCCAAGACGCGCTCGGCGCCGGTCGACTGGTGTGCTCTCGGGCTGCGTGAAGGCAAGGCACGGGCGCTGGTGGTCAACTCCGGCAACTCCAACGCTTTCACCGGCAAGAAGGGCCTGGAGACCGTCATTCTGACTGCGGACGCAGCGGCGGCGGCGGTTAGCTGCGCGCCGGGTGAAGTGTTCATCGCTTCCACCGGCGTCATCGGCGAACCGCTCGATGCGACCAAGTTCGTGCACCTGTTCGATCGCCTGGCCGCGGAAGCCAAGGCGGACACCTGGCATGCGGCGGCGCGTGCGGTGATGACGACCGACACATTCCCGAAGCTCGCAACGCGCACGGCCAAGATCGATGGTCATGAGGTTGTCATCAACGGCTTCTGCAAGGGCGCCGGCATGATCCAGCCGGACATGGCGACGATGCTCTGCTTCGTATTCACCGACGCACCGATCGATGCGGCGGCGCTGCAGCCGCTGGTCGTCGACGGCGCGGATCGTACGTTCAACTGCGTGACCATCGATGGCGATACGTCGACCAGCGACACGCTGCTGGTGTTCGCCACCGGCGAGTCCGAGAAGCGCGGCTGCGGGCGCATCAGCGACGCGACAGATCCGCGTATCGCGGATTTCGCCGCAGCGTTGCGCGACCTATTGCAGGAACTCGCGATCCTCGTTGCCAAGGATGGCGAGGGCATCAGCAAACTCGTCACCATTGAGGTGGAAGGCGCCGAGGACGACCGCGCCGCACGGCGCATCGGGCTGTCGATCGGCAACTCGCCATTGGTGAAGACAGCGATCGCCGGCGAGGACGCGAACTGGGGACGCGTGGTCATGGCGGTCGGGAAGTCGGGCGAGGCAGCGGATCGCGACAAGCTGTCGATCCGCTTCGGCGACATTTTGGTCGCACACGAGGGCGAGCGCGCGCCGAGCTATAGGGAAGAGGAAGTCGCGCGCTATATGAAGCAGCCGGAGATCACCGTGCGCGTCGATCTCGGCATCGGACCCGGGCGCGCGACGATCTGGACCTGCGACCTCACGCACGGATACATCGACATCAACGCCGACTACCGCAGCTAAGGGCTCGAGCGAGGCGATGGATCGTAACTTCTGGCTGGAGCGCTGGAACAAGCAGGAAATCGGATTCCATCAAGGGGATTTCGATCCGGCGCTGACGAAGCACTGGCCGAAGCTCAACGTGCCGGCCGGCGCGCGCGTGTTCGTGCCGCTGTGCGGCAAGAGCCTCGACATGGTGTGGCTGGCGCAGAACGGCCACGCTGTGGTCGGCGCCGAACTGAGCGAGCGCGCGGTCGATGATTTTTTCGCCGAGCGTGGGCTTAGTCCGGCGGTGCGTCGCGAAGCGGGCTTCACCATCAAGTCAGCGGGCCTATACGAGATCTGGTGCGGCGATTTCTTCGAGCTGCCGCAGTCGGCCGTGGCCGGGGTCGGCGGTGTCTACGACCGCGCGGCGCTCATCGCGCTGCCGGCCGATATGCAGCAGCGATATGCGGCGAAGATGAAGGCGCTGCTGCCCCGCGCGCCGATACTGCTCGTCACAATCGACTACGATCAAAGTGAAATGCCGGGGCCGCCATTTGCGACGCCGCTGAAGATCGTCGATGAACTATTTGCCGACCATTACGGTCGCGAAGAGCTCGTTTCGAGAGACGCGCTCGAAGGTCATCCGCACTTCAAGCAGCGCGGCATCACCGCACTCACGGGCACCGTTTCAATATTGAAGCCGCGATAAAAAATCACCCGCCCGCGCCGGTGCAGGGCGCGAGCGGGCGGCGACCGCAGATGCGGCTTAGCGGTGGTTGTGGCGGTGCTTGCCGTGATAGCTGCGGCAGACCTTCTCCCACTTCGTGCGCTTCTTGCCCCACTTCCAAACGGTCTTCTTGACCATATGGCAGCGGTATCCATCGCGCTGGCCGGCTTCGGCGGAGGTGGGGGTGGTGGCCATGGCGAGCGGGGCTGCGAGCAAGGCCATCAGGGCTAGGTACTTCATGATCATCTCTCCTCAATTGCTTCTGCGCGTCAGGTTCCGTTGAGACCGTCACTCTGCGCGAACACCAGGACAACGAGGGGGGCGCGAATGCTCCGTCGCCTGCCACAAAGATACCCTGAGGCTGAATGGACGTTCAGCCGCGATGCTCAAATCGTTGCATAGGAATCCGAGTGCTCGTGGCGAGCCCACTCGGTCGATTGCTGCGAGACTGACGCCCAGTTGTTGCAGTTCAGACGGGCGGGCAAAGTGGTATTTACGCCCTTGGTCGTTGGCGGGCTGACATTTTCCTTCGCGCATGCGCATACTCGCCGCCGAGGGACATGGCCGAATCAGGGATCGACGCGGCTTGAGGCAAGGTTCGCTATTTGCGCTGACGACGGCACTGGCGGCATTTGCAGCCTGGGCCCAACCTGCTTTGGCCGGCTCCGCCGTGGTCTTCGATCTCGACGAGGGCCACGTGCTCTATGCCGAGGACCTCGACGCCCCGTGGTATCCGGCGTCGCTCACCAAGATGATGACGGCCTACCTGGCGTTGACGGCGATCCGCGAGAACCGGGCGACGAAGGAAACCAAGATCTTCATCTCGCCGACGGCATTCAAGCAGCCGCCGACGCGGCTCGGCCTGAAGGTCGGCAAAGACATCACGATGCAGGAGGCGCTGCGCGCACTGATCATGCGTTCTGCCAACGATGTCGCCGTCGCGATCGCAGAGACGCTGGGCGGCGACGAAGCCTCGTTCATCAAGCAGATGAACCAGACTGCGGCGCGCCTCGGCATGTCGCACACGCACTTCATCAATCCGCACGGACTGCCAGCGGAGCAGCAGGTCACGACCGCGCGCGACATGGGCATCCTCTCGCGCGCGTTGCTGCGCGACTTTCCCGAGGAGACCGAGCTCTACGCGATGACGCAGACGCAGATCGCCAAGATCACCATCGGCACGCACAATGCGCTGCTGACGGCGTTCCCCGGCGGTGACGGCATCAAGACCGGATACACCTGCGCGTCGGGCTACAATCTCGCGGCCAGCGCGACGCGCAACGGACGCAAGCTCATCGCCATCATTCTGGGCGAAGGCAGCGGCAACGCCCGCACGGCGCGGGCTGCAGCGCTGCTCGAGAACGGCTTCCGCACGTTCGACTGGAAAAACTCGTTCCCGATCGCGCGGCTGGAAAACTATCCGAGCGAGGTCGTCGGCTCAGGGTTCGAGCCGGACCCCGGGATGCTGGAGCGGTTCCGGGCCTGCGCGGCGCCGCCTCCGCCGCCGCCACAGGAGACCGCGAGCGCGGCAGGTGCGGCGAAGCCCGTTCCGGGCGCAGCGGCCGCCGCGAAGCCGGCGGTGAAGAAAGTCGCGGCACAGCCGGCCGCCGCCGCTCCGAAGAAGACGCACGCGAAGAAGAAAAAGAAGCGTCAGCCGCTGGATTGAGCGCGGCGTCGCTGGGCGGCGCTAGAGCTTGGCTTCGATCGCATCCCAGATCATCGCGGCGATGTCGTTGCCGCCGAACTCCTTTACCTGGCGAATGCCGGTGGGCGAGGTGACGTTGATCTCGGTGAGATAGGGCCCGATCACGTCAATGCCGGTGAACAGGAGCCCGCGCTTTTTAAGCTCGGGTCCGAGGCGGCCGCAGATTTCCTCATCGCGCTTCGTCAGCTTCGTCGGGCGCGCGGTGCCGCCGACGTGAAGGTTGGAGCGCGTCTCACCGGCCTGTGGCACGCGGTTGATGGCGCCCGCCACCTCGCCGTCGACGAGGATGATGCGCTTGTCGCCATCCTTCACCTCGGGGCGGTACTGCTGCACCATAAAGGGCTCGCGGAACACGGTCTGGAACAGCTCGACGAGCGAGCCGGTGTTCGAGTCATCCTTGGCGATGCGGAAGATGGCGGCGCCGCCGTTGCCGTAGAGCGGCTTCAAGATGATGTCGCCCATCTCCTTGCGGAACGCCTGCACGTCGTCGAGCGAGCGCGTGACGATGGTGGGCGGCATGAGATCGAGGAAGTCGAGGACGAAGATCTTTTCCGGCGCGTTGCGCACCTGCGCGGGATCGTTGACGACCAGCGTCTTGGGATGAATGCGCTCTAGCAGATGCGTCGTCGTGATGTACGCCATGTCGAAGGGCGGATCCTGGCGCAGCAGGACGACGTCGCGCTTTTCGAGGTTCTCCACGCGCGGACGCGTCAGCTTGTAGTGGCTGCCCTGCTTGTCATGGACCTCGAGCGTGTGCCCGCGCGCGAGCAGCCTGTCGCCGTGCAGGGAGAGATTCTGCGGCGTGTAGTAGAAGAGGTTGTGCCCGCGCTTTTGCGCTTCGAGCAGGATGGCGAACGTGGAATCGCCGCGGATGTCGATCCGCTCGATCGGGTCCATCTGGCAGGCGACGCGTAGGGGCATGGCAGGTCCGTGGCTGTGGGGCGCGAGCGACCCTAGACCGGGTCACGGCTTAGCTGTCAACGCGTATCGGCTTCGCGGTTGCCGATCATAGCCCGTTCTCGATGTGGCGGGGCCAGCGGCGCGGCAAGAGCAGCATCAGGTCGAAGCCCTGCTCGTGGGCGTGGTAGCGCGGGCGGTGGGCGAGCCAGTAGTCCGCCGCGTTGCGGATACGCGCCGCCTGAAGGTCGCTCGTGGCGGCCTCGGCTTCTTCGCGCGTCGAGCGACGCTTAACCTCGACGAAGGCGAGCCGTTGGCCGCGCACGGCGATGATGTCGATCTCGCCGGCCCGCGTCTTCACGTTGCGGCCGAGAATGCGATAGCCCTTGGCGATGAGGGCAGCGGCGGCGAACAGCTCGGCAAGTCGGCCCTTACGCAGACGCGCGCGACGGACTTCCGCTCCTTTCGTGCGACGTCCTCGTGGCGGCGCGCCGGTCATTCCTCGCCTTTGCGCAGCTTGAGGCCGAGGTCGTAGACGCGGCTCTTCGGGACGCCGAGATCATCGGCAACCGCCTTGGCGGCGTCGCGCAAACTCAGCTCGGTCAGCGCTTCTGCAAGCCGCTCGGAGATGGCCTCGTCGCTGACATCGCCCGCGACGGGCGGCCCGACGAGAATGACGATCTCGCCCTTTACGGGCTGCGCTTCGACGCTGGCTGCGAGTTCACCAAGCGCGGCGCGCCGGACTTCCTCGTGCAGCTTCGTCAGCTCGCGCGCGAGGGCTGCGGGGCGAGGGCCGAGCACGGCCTCTAAGTCGCGCAGCGACTCAGCAACGCGCGAGGGCGATTCGAAAAAGACGAGTGTCGCGGGGACGGCGGCCAGTTCGGCGATGCGGCTGCGGCGGCCTGCCGTCTTCGGCGGGAGGAAGCCGGCGAAAAGAAAGGCGTCGGTCGGTAGGCCGGCGATGGCCAGGGCCGAAAGGGTGGCCGACGCGCCGGGCAGCGCCTCGACGCGGTGGCCGGCATCGAGCGCCTCGCGGACGAGCTTCCAGCCTGGATCGGATATCAGCGGCGTTCCGGCGTCCGAAATCACGGCAATGCGGCGGCCGGCGGCGAGGTCCGCCAACACGCGGGGGCGCTCCTTGGCAGCGTTATGCTCATGGTAGGGCCGGGTGGTGGTGCCGATGCCGTAGTGGGCGAGCAGGGTGCGGCTGTGGCGAGTGTCCTCGCAAAGCACCGCGTCGGCATTCGCCAAAACGGCGAGCGCGCGCAAGGAGATATCGCCCAGGTTGCCGATGGGAGTTGCGACGACGTAGAGCCCGGGCGCCAGGGCGGCGGCGAGATGGCGCCGCACCTCGGCCGCTGCGCGGTCGGCGACGAGGCTCGGGGCGCTCTCGGGGGGCTCTTCGGTGGGCATTGCAGCGATCACTTTCGCAAGTGCGATGTTGAATGTTCACGATAGTGGCTGAGAGGCACTTTTCGACGGCGAATCTAGCGTCTAACCAGGGGGATAGAAGAGTCGCTACCGTGTTCGTGCAACCGGAGCCATAGTGGCTAACCCGGACCAGCCGGGCGACGCTAGGGGGACCCCGGATCGATGCCAAGGGGCATTCAGGCCAGAGACGGTGGACGCAGCCGCGTCGCGACGATGGTCATGTGCGGCCTGTTCATGGCCGGGTGCTCGACCAACGGCATGGGACCGGCGGAAGCTCCGAGCGCGGCACTGGCGCCGCCGCCAGGACAGAACCAAGGTCAGATCCGCGCCCCCGTGAAGATCGCGTTGCTGCTGCCGATGGGCGGCATGGGCGAGACCGCGGCGGTGGCCAAGAGCCTCAAGCAGGGCGCCGAGATGGCGCTGTTCGAGGTCAACGATCCCAACGTCGAGCTGATCACCAAGGACGACGGCGGCACGCCGGCTCGGGCGCGCGCGGCGGCGGATGCCGCCATCAAGGAAGGCGCGGAGATCGTGATCGGCCCGCTACTTTCACAGGCCGTAAGCGGCGTCGCCCCGGTGGCGCGCGAGGCCAAGGTGCCGGTGGTGTCGTTCTCGAACAATTCGCAGGTGGCCGGCAACGGCGTCTACCTGATCAACTTCCTTGCCGAGCAGGAGGTCGACCGGATCGTCTCCTTCGCTGCAGGACAGGGCAAGCGGCGCTTCGCAGCGCTGATCCCCGACGATGCCTTCGGCAACGTGGTGGAGACTGCGTTCCGGACGGCGGTTCAACGCAGCGGCGGCACGGTGGCCGTGGTCGAGCGCTACCCGCTGTCGCCGAACGGCATGCTGGGACCGGCCAAGAAGGTCGTCGAGACGATCAAGGCGGCCGACGAGCAGATGGCACCGGTGGATGCGCTGTTCCTGCCGGGCGGGCAAGAGTCGCTGCCGCAGATCGGGCCGGTCATCGCTTATTCGGGGCTCGATACGAAGAAGGTGAAGTTGCTCGGGACAAGCGCGTGGGACTTCCCGACGATCGGGCGCGAGACCGCCTTCGTCGGCGGCTGGTATCCAAGCCCCGATCCGATGACGTGGCGTTCGTTCTCGGAGCGCTTCGCCAAGACGTTCGGCACGGCGCCGCCGCGCATCGCGTCGATCTCGTATGACGCCGTGAGCTTTGCCATCGAGCTGGCCAGCAATGCGCCGGGCTCACGCTACACACCGGAGAACCTGACGCGCGCCAGCGGCTTCTCGGGCGTCGACGGCATCGTGCGGTTCAACGCCGACGGCCGCAGCGAGCGCGGGCTGGCCGTGGTCGAAGTACAGAAGGTCGGGTCGGCCGTGGTCGATCCTGCGCCGGCGAGCTTCGAGGGGACGAAGCTGTCGTCCGCCGTTCCCACCCAGACCGGATCGATCGCCGCGCCCAACTAGGCGGCGATTCCCTTGCGGATGTCCTGCGGCTTCGATGCCGGCCGGTTGGCTTCGGCGAGAACCGCGCGCAACCCGGAGACGTCGGCCGGCAGACCCATGACAGGACGCAGGTCGTGCAGGAGCTGGGTCAGCGCGTAGTCCGCGGAATCGAGCTGGCGTGCGGCGGCCGTGTTCAGGCTCTTGATGCGCTGGAAGCTGGCGAGGCCCGAGGTGATGGCCGAGATCGCGCGCTGAAAATGATCGACCGCGGTCTGGCGGACGGGTTCGGCGACGGCGGCGGTATGGCGCGGCGCGCGGCTCGGCATCGTCGCAAGGGCCAATGACGCCGCGATGCTCGAAAGCCCGACGAGGGTGATGTTCCTATTGGCGGCGAAGGTTCTGAGCATGTCCGGGCACTGCGTTGCTTTGGTCCAGGTTGCAGCAACAAGCGCGCTTAGCCGGCGGCCGGGCGCGGAACGCAACGCTGCATTAAGAACTGCGGGAGCCCAGAATATCATGTTATTCGCCTTGAATGACAATACGTTCTGCAGCTTTGTTTTCACGCCGTTGCGCGAAGGCGACGGATGTTGCTGCATCTGAAACGTAATTATTTCAGACAGGGCTTAGCGAATGCCTAACCAAACGGGGTTGGCAGTCGTTCTGTCGGCGGGATTTATCTAGGGGCGCCCGAGCATTGCGCGGATGTCGGCAGGCGAGGCGCCGCCGGCGCGAAGTTCGGCAAGCGCAGTGTCGCCGGCGCTCTTGGAGAGCTTCTTGCCGTCGGCATCGGTCAGCAGCCGGTGATGGTGGTAGACGGGCTCAGGCAGTCCGATGAGCACCTGAAGCAGGCGATGCAGATCGGTGGCGGCGTAGAGATCGCGGCCGCGCGTGACGTGCGTCACGCCCTGGCGGGCGTCGTCGACGACGACGGCGAGGTGGTAGCTGGCGGGCACGTCCTTGCGCAGGATTACCGCGTCGCCCCAACGCTCTGGATGTGCCTCAACGACTTCCGGCGTCCCGTCGGTGCCAAGCTCGGTGAATGTCAGTGACACCCTGCCGAGCCGCTCGCGGGCCTTCGCCAGTGCGCGCTGCATGTCGAGCCGGAGCGCGAAACGCTCGCCCCTCTGCATGCGCGCATCGATCTCCTCGCGTGGGAGCTGCCGGTGCAGACGGGGAGAGAGCGGCGCGCCGTCGGGATCCACGGCACCCGGCGTTGCGGCGGCTTCGATCTCGGTGCGCGAGGCAAAGCAGGGATAGAGCAGCCCCTGCGCCTCCAGGAACTGCGCGACCTCGACGTAAGTCGCGAAGTGCTGGGACTGGCGTAGCACCGGCTCCAGGCGAGGCCGAGCCAGGCCAGATCCTCGAAGATGCCGGCGACGTACTCTTCGCGGCAGCGGGCGACGTCGATGTCCTCGATGCGCAGAAGGAAGCGTCCGCCCGAACTCTGCGCCATGTCGAAGCCGGTCAGGGCAGAGAGCGCATGGCCAAGGTGCAGCGCGCCGTTGGGGCTCGGCGCAAAACGAAAGACGGACGCTGTCATTGGGTCGTTGGAGCCCGCGGCCTTACTTGCGATGGCAAACGCGACGCGAACCGCTTCCACTGGTCCAAGCGCTCAAGACCGTGGGACGTCATGTGCGATCCCCACCCCACCGTTTTCGCCCACCGTTCCGTGTCTGTCAGCATCGCATACATCCGAAGGTCAGTCGGCGAACGCCGCCGGCAATAGCGGAAGAGTTCGATGGCCCAGCTATCGAGGATCGAGCGTTCGGAATTGATCCGATCAAGCGACGGGAATGTGTTCAATTCGCCGGGCTGGCGTGGGATCGCGTCCAGCCGTTTGAATAGAGCGGGCGCGCCATATGTAAAGTAGGCCCACAACAGATCAGGCGGCGACATACTCGACTGGCCCAGTTATTCACTTAGGCAAGTTGATCGTCTAGCCGCTCAGGCGTCAATCGCATTCGCCGGAGCGGCCGGCGCCCGGCGTGTAGCTGCGCGCTACCGCCTCCACGACCCGATTATAGAAGCGGCTCTCGGCGGCGGGATAGATCATCGCCCAGCTGTTTATCAGCTTGCCGCCACAGGTGAAGCTGACGCGCTCGTAGAATTCGCGATCACCCATCGTGCCCGAGAGCACGAACCACCTGCCGCGCATCGGGGCGTAGTCGATGTGGGCGCCGGCATAGTTCTCGCTCAGCAGATAGTCGCGATAGGCTTCGAGCGTCGTCGCCTCCTCATTGGCGAAAGCGCCGACGAGGAGCTGCGCTTTGCCATCGCGCGAGACGAGCACGCGGCCTTCATCGGTTCGAGGCTCGGCACGCTGCTCGAAAACCCCGATGGGATAGCCGATGTGGAAGCCGTGGCGCTCGTTGTGAAGCGTGGCCCAGTCGCGGCGCCAATCGGCCGCGGCGGCAACGTCAGCCAGCAAGGGAATGGCCATCAAAGAGGCGGCAATCACCGCCGATATCTGCGCCCGAAGCATCATGCCGAGCACTCCCGATATAACGATTAAGAGCGGGCTCGCTTTGCGAGCGCGCGCATTCGACATTACGTTGAATGCAGATGTCGAAGAAGAGTTTCGCGTAAACCATGCACATGAAGCGTAACGAGCCGCGGCTCATCGTGCTCGACGATGAGCACATGCTGAAGGGCGTGCGCTCGCTCACCCGAAAGTGTCCGCACATGCGGAAGGTGCGGGCGCTCACCGGCGTTCCTCAGGTGCGGCGGCATGCTTCGGGGTTCGAGGGATTGGCGCGCATCGTCGTCGGGCAGCAGCTGTCACTCGCCAGCGCCGAGGCGATCTGGAAACGCATGCAGGCCGCGGTGCGGCCGATGACGGCAGAGACGTTCCTGTCGTTGAGCGATGCCGAATTGCGCGCCGCGGGGCTGTCGCAAGGAAAGGTCCGCACGCTGCGGGCGCTTAGTGAAGCCATCGTCGGCGGCCTCGACCTGGAAGAATTGCGCCAGCGACCCGAAGATGAGGTGCACGACACGCTGACGGCGCTGCCCGGCATCGGACCGTGGAGCGCCGACATCTATCTATTGTTCTGCCTCGGCCGGACTGATGCTTTCGCGGCGGGCGATCTCGCGCTGCAGATCGCGGTGCGATCGGCGATGGGGCTGCCGGAGCGGCCCTCGCGCGATGAGCTTTTCGCCATCGCGGAAACGTGGCGACCATGGCGCGGCGTCGCTGCGCATCTTCTGTGGGCGTATTACAAGGTGGCAACGATCGCCGCGCCGGTCCGGAAAAACGCCTGATTTGCAGGGCCTTAGGTGCGCGAGACACAGTGGCCCAACAAGCCTTTTCGGGAGCTTCACAGAGTTGATATGCGCCGCTAGTATCCCGGCCGAACGTCGAGGAGAACGCGATTCGCAGGACTTAAACGCATAGGACGCCCGTAACGTGGATGCGCACGCGGCCATACCGGATTCGTTTCCGGCACTCGTCCTAAACGCCGACTTCCGGCCCCTGAGCTACTACCCGTTGTCGCTCTGGAGCTGGCAGGAGTCGGTGAAGGCCGTATTTTTGGATCGCGTCAACATCGTCTCCGAATACGATCGCTTCGTGCGCAGCCCCTCGTTCGAGATGAAGCTGCCGAGCGTCGTTTCCCTCAAAACGTATGTGAAGCCAGCGCTCTATCCAGCGTTCACCCGCTTCAACGTGTTCCTGCGCGACCGGTTCACCTGCCAATATTGCGGTGACAAGGACGATCTGACGTTCGACCATCTCATCCCGCGCTCGCGCGGCGGGCAGACGCGGTGGGATAACGTCACGACGGCGTGCGCTCCGTGCAACCTGGAGAAGGGTGGCGCGATGCCGGAAGAGGTTGGGATGCTGCCGAAGCTCCTGCCGTACCGGCCGACGGTGTTCGAGTTGCACCGCAACGGGCGGCTGTTCCCGCCCAACTACCTGCACCAGAGCTGGCTCGACTATCTCTATTGGGATACCGAGCTCGAGCCTTAATTTCTGCCGACACCAGCTGAGAGAAGCTTGGCGTGCGATGAGCGTCGCGCGAGCGGAAGGCCGCGCCTAAGGCGCGGGCGCCCTTGGCGCCTGAGCGCGGCAGGCTTCGCTTCGCTTGCCACGCTGAAAGAGCAGCGATCGCAAAATAGAAATGCCTCGGCGGATGCGGCGCCGAGGCATTCGTGTCGTGGAAGGACGACGTAATTTCTTAGGCGGCGCGCTTCATCGGGGCGGCGCACAGCTGCTCGGCGATCGCCTCGACAGCCCTGCTCCAATCATTCGTGGTGCGATCATCGGCAGCGATGCCGAATGCGTGCAAGGCATCCGTCGGAGCGCCACCGTCACGGAAGAACCGGGCACAAGACGCGCGGGCGACGCCAAGCGCCTGGTGCCACTGCAGCGGGTTGATATGGTTGAAACTCATCTGACACCTCTCCTGAATTACGCGCCGCTTTTCATTGCCCGGGCGCGGGGCTGGAAATTTGTTGGCAAGCACACAGAACGCGATGACATCACTACGCAACACCGGGTTATGCGATGTCTGGTGGGGGCCAGGGCCCCCGACGCTCCATATGCTTGCCAGCTCGTTGGAAGGTCCCTCTAACCCCCTCCGAAACGGGTACGCGGCGGCTTACTTTTGAGACGCCGCCGCCATGGGGAAGTCCGTCGATCCCGACGGATTTCCGATAGCGACGAGTACTTCACCGACGACATCAGACAACGAACGCCACGACTGAGACTCGAACTCCACGACACACCTCACAAACGACCTCAACTAACGCTACGAACCAGCTCCCAAACCGGGGGAGCAACCGCTCGGAAATACGCCAGACCTTTGTCTCCGAGCGGCTCGCTTTGCATATGTTCGCGCCCGGGGGAGAGCGCGTCTTTGGGGATTTGGCTTTACGCACCTAACGCAACTGACGGCTACTCAACGCACTTCTCTGCGACGCAACTGGTACTCAACTCACTCGATACGCAGCGCACTTACGATCAACTCATTGGCGCTTAACTCACGGGCACTCAACACTTACGCAACTCACTGGCACTCAACGCACTTCAGAGACGCAACTGCACGCAACGTGACGCGACAAACGCAACGCTTACAAACGCGATACTGGACTGGGGGTTACGCGAGACTGGCCGTACGAAGCAGTAGTCAAGTTACGAGAGGCTGAGCGGGACGGGGGTTCCCGAAGAGACAGACGCGGAACGCAACACAGAACTCGAGGACGCGAACGAACGTGACGCTACGCAACGGACTTGAGGGCTCTTACTCACTCGACGCTACGGACTTGCCACACTCGTTAATGCGAACTCAGCACCGTGTGTTCCGCGAACGAGTGGAATAGACCGTTACTTTTTGACCACGAAAAGGCGCGACCGTGGCTGACCCACGGTATTTAGCTTGACAGTTGCTGAACGAAATCACGCGAGGAAAAAGCCCGGAATCCTGTGGATAACTTTGGCGCTGAAAATATCAGCGTGCGTGCAGCGATTCGTTCGCAGCGCGCAGTCCAAGGAAAACGATGAGCAGCGATGCGATGACGTTCCAGCCTGCAAACGAAAGGCCGAACATCCGCCACGCGGCCTGATCGCAGCGCACGACATTCGTCGTCTTCAATGCATCGAGCAGATTGCCGGCATTGGTCGTCAGTTGCTGGGAGCCGCTGCACGCGGCAGGGCCGGGCCAGAAGTGCCATTCGACGCCGGCGTGGTAGACGCCGAGCCCTGCGTTGGCGAGGAAGGCGAGCGCGACAAGCACGAACAGCGACGCCGCGGCGCGCTGCTGTCCGGCGGTCAGCGCGACGAGGGCGAGGAAGGTGAGCGGCACGCCGGCGTAGTAGGCGTAGCGCTGCATGAGGCACAGCTCGCAGGGCTGCAATCCGCCGAGATGCTCAAAGCCCAGCGCTGTCAGGATCGACGCGGCGGCCAGCAGCAGCACAAGGGCGCCGGTGCGGTAGGCCGAATGTCCCGTCGGGTCATGTGCAGCGAAAGCCATCCGGACACCCTTAAACGCAAGCCTAGAACAGGTATTTAACAGGGATATGGCAGGTCCCCAGAATGTGCTTTTAGACCATGGAGTTAGGCCTTGGCCGGTAGCCCAGAGCTACACCTAGAGCTACCGGCACGGGTTGGTAGCCCTACGACTTCAGGCGTCGCGTCAACTGCCGGACGTGGTGTAGCTCAGCGCCAGAGCTACGGGAAGCCCAGGTCGGCGGTAGCCCAAGCAGCAGTAGCTCCAAGGCCACCTCGGCGGCGCGAGGATGATAGTTGTCATTGTCGGCGATCAGGTTCTCAGGACGACGGTGTATGGTTGTGGTGGACATCGGTAGCTCCCTCAGAGCTTCGGTGTTGAGGGTCGGCTGCCTCGTCTAAACCGGGGCGGCCGGCCCGCTACCCAGGGTTGGGTAGCTCCGACCACCTACAACTGTTCTCCTTATTTCAACATCGGAAAGAGTGAGTTACAGCAAGGAGTTAGCCCGTCGAGCTACCTCCGTGTATCACTCGGGCTACAGGCCGTAGAGCCAGGCCCAGAGCTACCCCAGGCTGACCCCTGGGCCAGGCCGAAAGGCCCTCCAAACGCCACGAGAGGCCCGAGAACGGGCACCACAGGGCTACAGTGTGGCCCAAAGGCTGCAAATTTGTGCGAGCGGTGGTCGCTGGGACAGGTTCTGGGGCGGGACGTGGCTAACCATAGGCCTGAGACAAGGGCCTCCAGACGCCACGAGACGCACACCTAAGCGGGCGCAGTTTTGGCTAGAAAATATCCGCGTTCGCGCCGCCGCCGCCGTCGCCTTGCGGCACCCCAATCTTGAGTTGATGCCAGCGTCCGTGGCCCTGATCGGCAGGAATGTGATGCGAGAGATCCCTAAAGCCTATGGTGATTTGCTTGGAACCGCTCAGATCCCAAACGTGAACCTCATACTGGTCCTTCAAACGGCTGGCAGCACCCCACTCGTTGCGGGATAGAAAGAACATAAGGGGCGGTGCGCTGCAGCCCTTGACCTCGATGTATCGCGGCGAGCCATCAGGCTCAAACGAGCGTATGTCGTAACCGAGCGTGTTGTCGTCGATGGCGACCAACACGGGATTTAGGTCTGGACGTCCAGCGGACTGAAGTCGCTGACGCTCATGTTCCATCGAAAGCTGCTCCGCACGGCGGCCGGTTTCGAGGTTGGAAGCGTTGAGGTCCCATCTACGAGCCAGAGCCAATTCATCCCACCACCGGACAACGTCTTCACTCGGGTTCTCGTCCAAGAGACCCGCAGCAAGAAAGCACTGCTGCTCATCTTCGGAAAGGAGCCTGAAGGTCGGGCTGCGGCCGTACGGCAGCGCGACACCCCACGGGGGCTGCAGCTCTAGAAGCGATAGTCGAATGACGAATCGCAGGAGTTGGACCCGATCATCCGGCAGCGCATGAAGAACAAAAGAAAGGTGCGAACACGCCTCCAACGTTCCGGCATAGTCATATCCGGCGTCGATCGCTCTACCGCGGGCGAGAAGCTGGGCAGCTTCTGAGGGCGTGAGGTCGGGTCGCGCCGCGCAAAGAGTCCGAAGGCGCCAAATTCCTCCCAGCACACTCATGCGCAGCGGCGAAGGAACGCTCACACATCCTCCTCATCTGGTTCGGGAGCATGAGAACGCTGGAGCTGCTCGAAAAGCTCTACGAGATCGTCTAACGCGATATCGACGTCGACCGGTCTGTCGCTTTCCTCCTCGTCGAGGGCGATGCGCTGTAAATCGTCGTCATCGAGGATTGCGTTCATCGCCCGCACTTTTGTCCGTAGTCTACGGGAGACTGCGTGATCGATTGAGGCGAGGCCCTGCGGCGTGACGGAGTTGAGAATGTTGATCGTGGTCGTTGTGCCGGGAGCCAGACCAAGCCGATGGATACGGTCAATTGATTGCAGGTAGTGAGCCGCGTTGTACGATCGGTCCAGATAGATCGCATCGTGGCAGACTCGATGCAGGCTGATCCCCTCAGAGCAAGCTGCTGGGTTAGCCACTAGAACTGCGCAGTCCCCGCTATGGAAATGGGCGATTCTGCCTTCGCGTGTTTCGAGAGTTCTACTGTCGCCAGAAGGCACGCCCCCGTGGATCGACGTAGCGTTGATGTCCGCGAGCAATAATTCGAGCCGGTTGATCGTGTCACGGAAGATAGTCCAGATAACTGTCTTGCGGCCCTGGGCGGCGTTCTCCCGCGCCATCTCAACTGCCCGCATTATCTTTGGCGAGTCCCCCTCATCAAGAATACCGCGGACAAGATGCTCAGCGGGCGTGACCGGTTCTTCTCCCGGTTCTCCCTCGAACATGGAGCGCATTGCCAACACCGGGTTCGACGAGACTTGAAGCAGCCGCATCACGGATTTTCTGGCACGGTTGAGATCAAGCTCTGCGCGGCCAATGTTCATCAGCTGGCGCATCGCCTCGGATCGCAGGTTTGCGTACAGAATCAACTGCGCGGGCGCCATTTCTATGCGCTCAAAGCGGCGTGTGGGCGGGGGCAGGCCCATTTCGCCCTTCGTTGTTCGAACATAGAAGTTAGCGAGTACCTCGCGCGGGCGAACGGCCTGCGCGGCCCGCCTGCCCAGGTCGCTCCCGGGCCAGAGAAAGTCGAACTGAGATTGCAGGTCACGCACGGAATTTGGCGCAGGTGTTCCCGAGAGGATGTCGCGGCGGACTGGGAGCGTTGCAAGACTAAGCAGCACAGATCCACGTTGGCTCGCTTCGCCTGCCTTCATCCGATGTGATTCGTCCAGCACGACGTGAGTCGGCGTGGTTGCCAGATGCCGAAGGAGGACGGGTCTTTCCCGTATCAGCTTGTCATAGCTGATAATGAATCTGCGCCCGCCGGAGTGGAGGGCGGCTTCAAGGTTGATTGAGTCGCCGTCGAGGCGCTGGAAATCAGCTCGCCCGTTGTTCGGGGCATCGTCGGAAAAACAGTCCACGATTACTTCCGACCATGCGGAGAACGCGTTCTTGGGGGCGACTACCAACATGTGGTCGCTCGCTTCGCAGCTGAGAGTGTGAACGGCCATGGCGACTGTTGTTTTGCCGGCGCCGGGAACCGAGAAGTTTGCTCCGTTTGGCAATGAGACAAGGCGAATGACGTCCCGCATCTGTTCAGGCGTCAGCGTTCTCTTCGTAAACCCATTCTCGATAAGGCGACGCGTCACCTCGCCCTCAGTAATGTCGATGGGACGACGTTCTCGGGCAGCGTCAATCGCTCGCCGCTGGTCTCGGAAGTGGGCGAGCCGCACTTGTGCCGCCGTCGTGGCACGTAGCGCTAGCCCATATGTCTTTCGCAACCCGTCGAGTGCGGGAACAACCGCGAGGGCAGAAACCCAAGAACACGAAAGCGCTGAAGTGGAGAAAACGGCAGCGGGGTCGACCGCAAGGACGATTTGTCTGAGACGTGCAAACACTTCGAGAGAAATATCTTCAGAAAATCTGAAGACTGCCTCAGCGTGCGGCGAATCATAATCTAGCTCAAGCCACATGATGAACCATCACTATGGGGGCGAACGCCGCTGCCCGGCTTCATTCAAAAGGCGCTGCGCCAGCCCGATCAACTCGTTCAAGTTCGCCTCGACATCGGGAAGGGTTCCAGCATCGGCGCGACCTAGATCGATATTGGCGAGGAGCGTCCGGGCTTTGCGCGAGGCGTTAAGCGCTTCCTGTCCCCGCTTTTCCTCCGCCCGCTCGTCCGTGATGGTTTGCTGAATTTCCTTGATCTGCTCCGCGAGTTCCGCGCCACGATCTGAGTTCCGCAACAGGTCTTTGACGCGGGTGACAGCCCCGTCGGTCTCCGCCACCTCTCCGAAAATGTCATCAGTGTGAGGCGTGGCTCCGCCCAGTTCACTTTCGTACGTCTTCGCCAGCCGGTTGAGAACCTCCGCCGCGTCTCTGCCGAAGGCGTCGCGGAAGGTGTGGACGCGTTCTCCTAAGTTGCGTGACTCGGCTGTAAGGACGTGCGCAATCGCCCGCGCCCCCTCGCGAACCGCGTTGGGCTGGTTCTTGAGCGGGTCACG
>CALRVN010000009.1:0-23314 GCA_943371625.1 Hyphomicrobium sp. CS1GBMeth3 | reverse complement strand
GTGATCGACGCCTCCGGGCTCGTCGTGGGTCGTCTCGCCGCGGTTGTGGCGTTGCGTCTGCGCGGCAAGCACAAGCCGGCGTACACCCCCCATGTCGACTGCGGCGACAACATCATCGTCATCAACGCCGAGAAGGTTGTCTTCACGGGCGACAAGCATAACGACAAAGTCTACTACCGCCACACGGGTCACCCTGGCGGTATCAAGGAAACGACCCCGCGCAAAATCATTGAGGGCAAGTTCCCCGAGCGCGTCGTCGAACTGGCGGTCGAGCGCATGCTGAAGCGCGGCCCGCTGCAGCGGCAGCTGATGCGCAATCTCAAGATCTACAAGGGTGGCGAGCATCCGCACGAGGCGCAGAGCCCGGAGAAGCTCGACGTGGCGAAGCTCAACCGCAAGAACGCGAGGGTCTAAGGGCAATGGCTCAAGAAACCAAGTCTTTGGAAGGCCTCGGCGATCTGAAGGGTGCGGCTCCCTCGGGCGCCCCCGTGCACGTTCAGAAGCTCGACACGCTCGGCCGCGCCTACGCGACCGGCAAGCGCAAGAACGCCGTCGCCCGCGTCTGGATCAAGCCGGGCAAGGGCGTCATCACCGTCAACGCGAAGGACTACACCAAGTACTTCGCGCGTCCGGTGCTGCAGATGCTGCTGCAGCAGCCGCTGTCGGCCGTGAATCGCGGCACGCAGTACGACATCAACGTGACGGTCGTCGGCGGCGGCCTTTCCGGCCAGGCCGGTGCTGTGCGCCACGGCATCTCCAAGGCGCTGACCTACTTCGAGCCCGACCTGCGCGGCGTGCTCAAGAAGGGCGGCTTCCTCACCCGTGATAGCCGCGTCGTCGAGCGTAAGAAGTACGGCCGCATGAAGGCTCGCCGGAGCTTCCAGTTCTCGAAGCGCTAAACGCTTCACTCCGGAACCATCAGAACGGGCCGCTTCGGCGGCCCGTTTTTATTTCACCTTCGGGAAGCACTTGCCGGGGGTTCCCGGGAATGCCACATACGGCCGGGGTGGGAATTTGAAGCGCAACGGCCGCGGCCGTGGCTTCCGAAGGGCAGGTTTGAGGTAGATGGACTGGCTGCTGCAAGACCTGAGCTATTTGTTCGGGCTTATCGCCGAAGAAGCGCAACACCTCGTCTCTATCGACTGGTACCGCCAAAACTTCGTCGCCCTCGTCAACATCATGATGATCGATCTGGTGCTGGCGGGAGACAACGCAATCATCGTGGGTCTCGCCGCCTCGCGCGTGCCGAAGGAGATCCGAAGCCGGGTCATCTTCTGGGGCATCGCTGCAGCGGTCATCCTGCGCATCCTGTTCGCCGCCATCACGGTTCAGCTGCTGGCCATCATCGGGTTGACGCTCGCGGGCGGTATCTTGCTGCTGTGGGTCTGCTGGAAAATGTATCTGCAGATCACCACCGGCGATCACCACGCGCACGCCGAGAGCGGCGCCGAGCATCCGAACGCGGAGCTGGGCTTCTGGTCGGCGGTCGGCCTGATTACAGTCGCCGACGTCTCCATGTCGCTCGACAACGTGCTTGCCGTGGCCGGCGCCTCCAAGGGCTCGATCCTGGTGCTCGTGATCGGCCTCGCGGTGGCGATCATCCTCATGGCCGTGGCCTCGCACTTCATCGCCGGCCTCCTGGTAAAGTATCCCTGGATCACCTGGGTCGGTCTTGCGATCATCCTCTGGGTGGCGCTGGAGATGATCTACAAGGGCTCGCACGAGGTCACCTGCAAGGCCTTCGACTTCGGCTGCTCGGAGACGCTGTGGCAGGGCATCAAGCACCGATTGGGCTTCGGGGTCCCTGCACCCGTGACACCCGCTCCTTAGCTGCCCCTTCGCGGATAATGACGACGCCGCAATATTGACAGCGAGGGGCGCGGAACCTAATCCGCGCTCTCGCAGCGCGGCGCTGCCATCGGAGTACCGCCAATGGGCAAGTCGGGCCAACCGAGCATTTTCATCGACGGCGAAGCCGGGACCACGGGGCTCGAAATCCGCGAGCGGATGACGCGCGTTCCCGAGGTGGAGGTCAAGAGCATCGACCCGGCGCTGCGCAAGGACGCGGCGGCGCGGAAGGCGATGCTGCGCGATGTCGATCTCGTGGTGCTGTGCCTGCCGGACGATGCCGCGAAGGAAACCGTCGCGCTGGCGGATGAACTCGGTGATGCCGCACCGAAGATATTGGATGCCTCGACGGCGCATCGCGTGGCGCCGGGCTGGGTCTATGGGTTTCCGGAACTCGACGCCGCCCAGGCCGACAAGGTGCGGGCCGCGCAGCGCGTCGCCAACCCGGGGTGCTATCCGACCGGCGCGATCGCGCTGATACGGCCGCTGGTGGATGCCGGCATCATCCCGCCCGACTATCCGCTCACCGTCAACGCCGTCTCCGGCTATTCCGGTGGCGGGCGGACGATGATCGAGGACTATGACGCCGGGACTGCGCCGTCGTTCGAGCTGTATGGCCTGGGTCTGGAGCACAAGCACGTCCCCGAACTAATGCGCTACGCGGGGCTGACGCGGCGGCCAATCTTCGTGCCGTCGGTGGGCAACTTCCGGCAGGGCATGCTGGTGTCGATACCGCTGCATCTCGATACGCTGCCCGGCAAGCCGTGCCTGCGCGATCTGGAGACGACGCTAGAGGCCCACTATCGCGGCCACGGGCTGATCCGCGTGGCGCAGGAGCCGACGGCCAAGTCGGCCCGGCTCGAGGCGGAGCAGCTGAACGGCACCGACCAGATCGAGCTGTTCGTCTTCGGCAAGGCGGCGCTCAATCAGGCGGTGCTGGTCGCGCGGCTGGACAATCTCGGCAAGGGTGCAGCCGGCGCGGCGGTGCAGAACGTCGGCTTGATGCTTTCTTAGTGCGCCCGGCGACTCCCCCGCGTCATGGCGGAGCCATGCTTCGCATGGACGGGGAGCCGGCCGCTGAGCGCGATGCCCTTAAGGTGCGGTCGCCTGCCTGATCGTGTAGAAATGCAGCGTCGTTGCCGCGATGACGATGGCGGCGCCGGCCTGATGCGCCAGTCCCAGCGCCAGCGGCACGCCTGCGAGCAACGTCCAGATGCCTATGAGCAACTGCAGCGTCACGCAGGCCGCGACCAGCGCCGAGGTGCGGACGACGTGCTCGTCGTCAGCGGAACGCGCGAGCGACCAGAGGTGCGCGAACGCCAGGGCGAACACGGCGTAGGCGGTCATACGGTGGTCGAACTGCACCGTCGTCACGTTCTCGAAGAAGTTCACATACCAGGGCTGATGCAGGAGCAGGCCGTCGGGTACGAGCTTGCCGTCCATCAATGGCCAGGTGTTGTAGGTCAGCCCGGCTTTGAGGCCGGCGACGAGGGCGCCGAGGCCCGACTGCACGAAGACGAGCAGGAACAGCGCCACGGCGGCGCGGTACTGGCCCTTGGTCACCGTCATCAGACGTACGCGGTCGTTCTTAGGCCCGGCATCGAGCGCGAGCCAGACGAGCAGCGCGAGGATCGAGAACGCGGTCAGGAGGTGAAGCGCTAGGCGATACTGGCTGACGTCGATCCGGTCGACGAGGCCGGACTTCACCATGTACCAGCCGATTGCGCCCTGAAGTCCGCCCAGCGCCAGCACGCCGAGGCATTTGAGTGCGAACGTGCCGCGCAACCGGCCGGTCAGCCAGAAGAAGGCGAAGGGGATGGCGAAGGCGATGCCGATGAAGCGGCCGAGGAAGCGGTGCGACCATTCCCACCAGTAGATGGCCTTGAAGGCTTCGAGGTCCATGCCGGCGTTGACGATGGAGTACTCGGGGATGGCCTTGTACTTGTCGAACGCCGTGTGCCAGTCGGTCTCGTTGAGAGGCGGGATGGCGCCGAGGAGCGGCTGCCATTCGGTGATCGAGAGGCCGCTATCGGTCAGACGCGTCGCGCCGCCAACGACGATCATCGCGAAGACGAGCAGGGCGACGAACACCAGCCAGATGCGGACCGCATTGCTGCCGGGTGCGATTGAGGCCGCGTCGGTGCGGCGTGGAAGCGATACGGCCAAATCCGCCTGTTCCCGTTGAGGTTCGGGGAGGGTCATAAAGCAGGTTTATGAGCCGGTTCAAGGCGCCGAACGCCGCGGATCATGCTGCGCTGCAACCCCCTCAGGCCGAGGCGCGGCCCGGCGCGTAGCGCTTCAAGGTGTTCATGACCGCGAACGGCACGCCGGAAAGAAGCGCCTTCACATAGCGCAGATCCTGATAGTCGCCGTTTAGGGACAGGCGCGGCAGCGCGGTTAACTCATGCGCGTGCTCGGGATACAGCAATCCCTTCTGAGTGGTCACGGCGGTTTCCAGCCCAAGCTCGTCGGCGATGCGGAACTCGCGCTCGCCGGCGCTCTTCTCGCAGCCGTAGGGATAACTGAAGTGGCGGCACGGGCGGCCCAGCTCGTGCTCGATGCGCGAGATGCTCTCGGCCATCTCCTCACGCGCCTCGTCCTCACCCAGCTTGGCGAGCGCGTAGTGGCCCTTCGTGTGCGCGCCGATCGTCACCAGCGGATCGTCAGCAAACTCGCGCAGTTCGTCCCACGACATGACGAGGTCGCGATGCGCGCGCTTGGGATTGATGTTGTGAGCGCCGGCCAGCTCGGCGACGACCGCGCGGGCCTGATCCTCGGGCAGTGAGCGCAGCCACCAATATATGTCGTGGTGCGCGGCTTCCTTATCGGCGGCAGTGTTGAGCGAAAAGTGCCGCGTCTCGCCATGCATGGCGAGCGTGATCGCGGGGGCGGCGCGCAGCACCTTCTCGAGGGTGAGCCACCAGAAGTCGCCGCGCCCGTCGGCAAAGTCGCTCGGCACGTAGACAGTGAACGGTGCGCAGTAGCGGCGGAAGATCGGATAGGCGTACTCGCGATTGTCGCGATAGCCGTCGTCGAGCGTGAAGCACGCGAAGGGACGTGCGGCATCGCCCTGCTCGAGCCGCTCGCGCACCTGGTCGAGCGATACGATGTCGAAGCCGGCCTCGACGACCTCGTGCAGCACGCTGTCGAGAAACCTCGGCGTCACCTTGAGAATGCGGTTGGGCTCGAACTCCTGCGGCGGCGTCGGATCGACGTGGTGGAGCATGAAGATGACGCCGGCGCCGCGCGTATAGGGCGCGAGCAGGTTTCCGGCGCCGCTGTAGTGGACCGCGGCAAGTGCCGTTTTGAAGAGCGCCGTCGATCGCCTGCTCATGTTCCCTCGTCCGCCAGTGAGCCTCACCGACAATCGAGCAATATACGTGCTGACGCACCCGGAGAGTTTGCTCTGGGTGCAGCAACACGGACGGTTGGCTAATGGCGACTTAAATCAAAGTGCCTTGCGTCGACGATCAGCCGGCTTGGGCCAATGGGCCTTCCTTGGCGGCAACGCGGGCCAGACGCTCGCGCGCGAGCTGGTTCGATTTGGAACGCTCGATGCGATAGAGGGCGATGTCGGCAACCTCGAAGCCGAGGAAAGTGCCGGGCGCCTCGGGGAGCGTGCCACGGCGACGCGGCTCGCTGACCACGATGCCGGCGTCGAAGCGACCCAGGATTGCCTCGAAGATGGCGCGCGCGACGTCCTTGCGGGCGGCGATCAAAATCTGATCGTACGCGGTATCGAGCGCATCGAGCGTGAGGTTGACGCGGTCGGGATCGAGGACGGTGTCGCGATCACGCACCGGTCCACCGGCGGCGATGAAGTGAGCTCCACTGGCCGGGATGCGGGTGACGACATCTTCGAACGACGCTTTACCCTGCAGCAACTCGTTGAAGCCAGCGCGCGCCTCCATGCCGAGGCTGTCGGCAATGCCGCGTCCTTCCGGGCTCCAGTCGATCAGGATGACATCGGACCCGGCGTCGGAAATCGCCTTTGCAAGAGCGATGGCTTCGCCGCCGACGTCCATGGGGTCGACGGAACCTGTCATCAGGGCACGGAAGCCGCCGATGTCCTGCGGATGGGCGACGAGGTGGACAGCCAGATCGTCGATCGAGGGGACCATCAGGACGCCGACCGCGTCGCGCTCCAACTCCGGCGCTCTGAGCTGGCGAGCGGCGGCGGCCGTGTTGTGTTGCCGGGCACCAGTATTCGCGCCACGCCCGGCGTTGCGCGCTGCCGTGAACAGGGCTCGCGTGATGGTGATCGCCATGCCGAAGAGCATCGTCGCCAGGGCGACGAGGATGGCGTAGGGCAGCGGCTTGGGGAAGCTCGGGACGCTCGTCGGGCGCGCGAGCGAGATAATCTGGGCCTCCACCGGCACGGCGCGGCGGTCGGCCGTGATGCGATTGGCTTCGAAGCGAGCCTGCAGGCGCTCGAGCTCGGCGCGTTTGGATCTCGCGACGGCTTCGAGCTGGCGTAGCTGAACCTCGTCGCTGCCGGTGCCGACAACCTGCTTTTTCATCTGCTCGAGGCTCGCGCGGACCGAGGCTTCGCGCGACGCGGCGATCGAAGCGCTCTTCTCGATGCCCTCGACGATCTTGCCGACCTCACTCTTGATCTGCCGCTGCAGACCGTCGAGGTCCGCGCGCAACTGGCGCATGCGCGGGTGCGCAGGCAGCAGGGTCGCCGACAGTTCTGAGAGCTGGCGCTCGACGCGCACGCGCTGCTGCACGAGGTTCTGGATTAGCGGCGAGCGCTGCACGTCGGGCAACGACTCGGCATTGCCGGCGCGGACCATCTCGCGCACGGATTGCGCGCGTGCATCGGCTTCACTGCGGGCGGACTGTGCCCTGGTGAGCTCGGAGTTGATGTCGGTCAACTGCTGCTGGTTGAGACCGGTATTGTTCGGACCGCCCTTGAAGATGTTGGCCTGGGCACGGAAGCTCTCGACGGCCGCTTCGGCTTCGGCGACCTCTTTCACCAGCTTGTCGATCTTCGGCTGCAGCGCCTGCTGCACGGCGTCGTTCTCTGACAGCGAACGCGTTGCGAGCTGATTGCGGTACGTCTCGGCAATCAGGTTTGCCACCTCGGCAGCAAGCTTGGGATCAGACGATGTGAAACGGATGCCGATGATGCGGCTTTCCTTCGGCGAGTAAATCTCGAGCCGCTTATAGAAAGCCTTGAGCACGCGATCCTGCTCGCTCTCGCCGGTGCGACCGCCGATGTCGAGCATCTTGAGGACGCGGTCGAGCTTGCCCGGCGGCGCGAGCGCGCTGTTGAACTCGGGATTCTTGTCGAGCTTCTCATCAGCGATGATCTGCAGCGCCAGGTCCGGCGACATCAGACCGCTAAGGTGCGTGTTGACCGCCTCCTTGTCGAGACGGGATGCGACACCCTCGAAGGACTGATCGGCATTGCCCCTGGGCGAGACGATCTGAATTTGCGCCTCGGATGTGTAAAGCGGCGGGAATGTCGACAGGATGGCGTATGTCGCGCCGCCTGCGAGAAGGCTGAGCAGCGTCAGCAGCGGCAAGGCGCGCATCAGCGAGCGCCATACGGCGCCAATGTCGATGTCGTCGGGAGTTGCGGTGGACATGGATAAACGGGCCGCTTCCAATGAAGGACTAATGGTTGAGCCAAATTAGAGCGCTCCTCGGTTGCGATTTCATTAAGCGTCCGACGATTGGACACTCGCTCAGTATTTGTTAACCGGTCCCCCCTCAGAGTGAGCCTGCGAGAAACCATCCGCTTCGGCTCCAATGATGTCCCTGCGCACTGCTACATTGCTGACCGCTGCGGCTCTCCTTCTTGGCGGGTGCGCGCAGTCGCATCTCGACGAGATGGCGGCCGATTTGTCGACGATCGGCCAGATCAACCCGGTAAGCGTGATGGCGCCCCCGGCGCCGGTCCGCACGGCTGCTGCCCCTGTCCGCATGGCCGCCGCGCCCGTCGATGTCATCTACGACAAGGCCGACGCCGCTTCCGACCCGGCCAAGCCCATAAAGGCAGCCGCATGGGGCGAAACCGACGTGCAACCCGCACCCGACAAGGTGACGGGTTGGGGCGACACGACCGTAAGCAAGGGCGCGCTTCCGAAGGTCGCCGACGGTGAGACCGTTCAAAAGGCCGATGCGCCGATCAAGGTTGCAGATGGCTGGCAAACCGAATCACGGCGCGTGGTGTCCCCTGCTCCCGTCGGCCCGCCGCCGGGACCCGGCCCCGGTCCGATGGTGTGGGGTCCTGGCGTCGTTGTGCAGGCCGCGATCACGGGCGGTCCGACGGGCCATGAGCCTTACATCCTCGATACCGGCGACAGGCTGCGCGTCTTCGTCTACGGCCAGCCGAACCTGTCGCGCCTCTACACGGTGGATCAGGTCGGCAATATCGCCGTGCCGCTGATCGGATCGGTGCAGGCGCGCGGCCGCACGACGGTCGATCTGCAGCGCGCGATTGCCTCGCGGCTCGGGCGTGAGTTCGTCAAAGATCCGCAGGTGACGGTCGACGTTGCCCAGAACCGGCCGTTCTTCATTCTCGGCGAGGTCCGTCTGCCCGGCCAATACGCTTTCGTCTCAGGGATGACCATCGAACAGGCCGTCGCCATCGGTGGCGGATACACCGAGCGCGCCAGCAAGCGCCGCTACCGGATTACGCGCAAGCTCGGCGCCCTGGTTGACCAAATCGAAGCACCTGGCGATTACCCCTTGTGCCCCGGGGACACCGTTTTCGTCTACGAACGGTGGTTCTAGCGGTTCGAAACCGTCGAGAGCGCGAGTGAGCGAGCGTCTGCGTATCATCCACTGCTTTCGGGCGCCCGTCGGCGGCCTTTTCCGGCACGTTCTCGACTTAAGCGGCGCGCAGGCTGAGCGGGGCCACGACGTCGGCTACGTGATCGATTCCACGGTTGCAGATCCTCTGACGGAGGAGCGCCTCGCGGCGGCGGCCGGGCACCTGTCGCTCGGCATCACGCGCATTCCCATGGGACGCCTGCCGGGACTGAGCGATCTCAAGACCAGCCATGCGGTTCGTGATGCGGTGCGCGATGCGGGCGCGAACGTGTTGCATGGGCACGGGGCGAAGGGCGGCGCATATGCGCGGCTTGCTGGTCGCGAACTGCGGCCCAGCGGACAGCGCGTTGTGGTGTTCTACACGCCGCACGGCGGCAGCCTGCATTACGCGCCGACCTCGCCGCAGGGCCTCGTCTATACGGCGGTCGAGAAGTATCTCGCGCGGCATACGGATGGTCTGATCTTCGAGTGCGACTTCATCCGGCGCAAATTCGATGGACGCATCGGTGCGGCGAGCGTGGCGCGGAAAGTGGTGCCCAACGCGCTGCAACCGCGCGACTTCACCCCGCACCAGCCGAGCGCCGACGCGGCGGACTTCCTGTTCATCGGGGAACTACGCCAGCTGAAGGGTGTCGATATCCTGCTTCAGGCCATCGCGCGGGTTGCTGCCAGGCGGCCGGTGCGCGCAGTGGTCGTCGGCGCCGGTCCAGATGCAGCGACGTTCCACGAACTCGCGAAAACACTGGGCCTCGAGGGCAGCGTGAGCTTTCCCGGGGCGATGCCGGCCGAAAAGGCGTTCCCGCTGGGCCGCTGCCTCGTCGTCCCATCGCGGGCCGAAAGCATGCCGTACATCGTCCTGGAAGCAGCCGCGGCGGGCATTCCGCTGCTGGCGACCAGTGTCGGAGGCGTCCCAGAAATCGTTAAAGGGACCGACACGACGCTGCTGCCCCCCGGCGACGTCGACGCGCTGACGGAAGCGATGCTCGGCTATCTGGATCAGCCCGAGGCGCCGAAGGCGCGCGCTGACCGGTTAAGGACGGCTGTCGGTGAGCGTTTCACGGTCGAACGCGCCGCGGGACAGGTCCTCGCGTTCTACGCCGAGCAGCTGCGCCGTTAACCCTACCTGTACAGCTTAACGCCGCTGCGGAGCGGCGAGACGCGTCTGGCACGAAGCCTGCTTTCCAAGGGTCAGCTTCGTCATCACCGACCCCAGGTCCCTTGGAATGCTCGACATCGGCCGCCCTTCCCTCGCCGCACTCGCCCAGGCAGCACGTGCACGCCCCCGCCTCGCGGACTTCAGCTTCGAAGACAAGACGCAGCTGATCTCGATGGTGGTCATTCGCGGCGCGGTGCGCGTCTGCGATATCGCGCTGGTCTTCCTGCTCGGCTTCGCAGTGGCGCTGTTCTACGTCGACGAGCCGTCGATCCTCGGAAACTCGTACTATCTGGTCGCCATCGGCATGACTGCCGTCGGCACCGTGGCCGGCTTCGACATGCTGGGGCTCTACTCGCAGGCCTCGTTCAACTCTTTCATGCGCCAGATGCCGCGCCTGCTGCTGGCGTGGACGGCGGCGTTCGCGCTGCTGCTCGCGGCGGTATTCTTCTTCAAGGTCGGCCACGAGTTCTCGCGCGTGTGGTTCGCCTCCTGGTATGTGGTTGGCGCTCTCGTGCTGCTGACCGAGCGCTTGATCGTTGCCAGCTTCATCCGCCGCTGGACGCGGCAGGGCCGGCTCTATCGTCGCGCCGCGATCTACGGAAGCGGCGAGATCTCCGAGAAGCTGCTCAACGAGCTCGAAGCTGATTTGGATGCCGACGTGCGCATTACAGGCATCTTCGATGACCGGGGCCTGGGACGCGTGGCAAGCGTCGTTGCGGGATACCCGCACCTCGGCGGCCTGACCCAGCTCGTATCGACGGCGCGCAGCTCGCGCCTCGACCTCGTCATCGTTGCGCTGCCGATCACGGCAGAGAAGCGGGTCAGCGAGGTCACGCGGGCGCTGGCGGTGCTTCCCGCAGAGGTGAAGCTGCCGGCACGCGCCTCCGAGCTGCGCTTCACGGCGCAGACCTATTCGCGCGTCGGCAGCGTGGCGATGATCGACCTGCTGGAGAAGCCGATCGCCGACTGGGGCTCGGTGGCGAAGTGGACGTTCGACAAGATCGTCGGCGTGGTCGCGCTGCTGCTGCTGGCGCCGCTGATGCTCGCCGTCGCGGCGGCCATCAAGCTCGACAGCCGCGGACCGGCGCTGTTCCGCCAGAAGCGGTACGGCTTCAACAACGAGCTGGTCGAAGTGTTCAAGTTCCGGTCGATGTATACCGACCGCTGCGATGCATCGGCATCGAAGCTCGTCACGAAGGACGACCCGCGCGTGACGCGCGTCGGCCGCTTCATCCGCAAGACGAGCATCGACGAGTTGCCGCAGCTCTTCAACGTCATCCTCGGCAACCTGTCTCTGGTCGGGCCGCGTCCGCACGCGTTGGAAGCGAAGGCGGCGGGCGATCTCTACGACAAAGTCGTCGACGGCTACTTCGCGCGTCACAAGGTGAAACCCGGCATCACGGGGTGGGCGCAGATCAACGGCTGGCGCGGAGAGACGGACACGCCGGAGAAGATTCTGAAGCGCGTTGAATGCGACATTTACTATATCGAGAACTGGTCGCTGCTGCTCGACGCCTACATCCTGCTAAAGACACCGTTCGCGCTGCTGAAGTCTGATAACGCGTACTAAGCAGCGTACTGGAGCAGGAATGGGCGCGATCGCGCAGGTATCAGCTGGCGTTTGGCCGCAAGGCGGCAGCGCCTATGACGGTTCCCGTCCAGAGGGGAAGCGCGGTTGGGTGAGTTGGCTGGCACTTGCCGCCGTCGCTTTGACGTTTGCAACCAGCGGCATCGTGTTCTCCGAGCCGGCGCCGGTCGATGCGCTTTCGATCGGGCTGATCGTGCTGCTGCCGACGATAGGGCTGGTGTCGTTCAATCGCGGGCTGCTGGCCTTCGGCGCGTTGTGGCTCGTTGCTGGGGCCGGGGCGCTGCTGTCGGCGACGCTGTCGCACTCTCCGGAGCCCACAATCATCCACGTGGCGGTGACGATCTATCTCTATGCCGCGTGCTTCGTGATCGCGGGCTTCGTCGCCAATTCGCCGGGGCCGCATTCAAGGCTGATCCTCAACGCTTGGACGGTCGCGGCGCTCGTCGCGGGCGGCGCAGCGCTGGTCGGATATTTCAATCTGCTGCCGGGAGCGAACGTGCTGTTCACGCGCTATGACCGTGCGGCAGGGACGTTCAAGGACCCGAATGTGCTCGGCCCGTTCCTCATCGTGCCTATCGTCTACCTGTTGAGCGTGGCGCTCGAGCGCTCGTTCCGCGGCATGGTGCTGCCGCTCGGGATCGCGGGATTCCTGATGCTGGCGGTGTTCCTCAGTTTCTCTCGCGGCGCCTGGATCAATCTCGCCTTGTCGCTGGCGATCTTCGGCTACCTGGCGCTCGCGACGGCGCGGAAATCCATCGTGCGGCTCAAGATCGTGATGCTGCTGGCGTTTGGCGCCATCATGGCTGCGGGCGTCGTTCTCGCGGCTCTGAGCAACGATAGCGTGCGCGAGCTCGTGAGCCAGCGCGCGAGCCTCGACCAGTCGTACGACACCGGCGCGGAGGGTCGCTTCGGCGGCCAGGCAAAGGCCATCAATCTGATCCTGGAGCATCCGCTCGGCATCGGCGCGCAGGAGTTCACCGCGCGCTACCACCACGAGGAAGTGCACAACGTCTACCTGACCATCATGCTGAGCGCGGGATGGCTCGGCGGCGCTGTTTACTGGATCCTCGTCGGGCTTACGCTGGTGCTGGGGCTGCGTCACACGCTGAAATCTACGGAACTGCGACTGCTGTTCCTCGCGGCCTATTCCGTGTTTGCAGCGACGGCGTTCGAGGGGATCATCATCGACAGCGATCACTGGCGGCACTTCTACGTGCTGATGGCGATCATCTGGGGAATGATGACGGCGGCACGTTCTGCCAGCGAGCCGGCCCACGAGGTCGTTGACGCGCCACGCCGCGGGCGACTGCTCGGCCCGGCGCTGCAGCCGGCGTAACGCCTATCAAGCGATGATGCGCAGGTGGTTGTCGAACGACCGACCGGGGAAGGTCGTCGTCGCGAGGTGCGTGTGATCGGGCGCGTCGACCTGCACCACGCCCATGCCAGACGTCATCACGAAGCTCTTGTCCGACGCGCTGGTGACGCCGCAGCTGTCCATGATCAGCGTCTCGCCGACGACGGCGAAGCGCTCGGTATCGACGTAGACGATGCGCCCGGCGCGAGGCGCGGAAGCCGCGAGCAGCCGGCCATTGCCTGCGATGGCCACCGCGCCGATGTAGCCGGCCAGCGTCGACCCCATGGGCTTTGGCGGCTCGATGATGCGCAGCGGCGCATCGAGGCCAGCGCAGCCGATGAGTTCGGGGGTGTCGGCGTCGGCGCCTTCCCACTGGCAGCCGAACCAGATGGACCCGTTCGCCGCCTGAGCCAGATGGCGGATCGAAAGCTTGTGCAGGCTGGCGCTCTGCTTGGGCTGGCTGATCAACCTTCCGTTCGTCACATCGACGAAGGCGAGCGACGGCTGCATCGAGTCGAGGTTGAGCTTCTCGCGGCCGGTCTCGATGTGCGTCTCGATCCCGCCGTTGGCGATGGCGAGCGTCTTGCCGTCGGCGAGGAGGATCGCCTCGTGCGGGCCGATGCCATAGGTGGGAAACTCACCGATGCGGCGGTAACCGCCGTGCGCGTCGTAGACACCGATGAGGCCATCGCGCGTTTCGTTGTCGTGCTCGGTCGCGTAAAGCAAGCGGCCGTCGCGCGAGAAGGTGCCGTGGCCGTAGAAGTGGCGGTTGGCGGGCGTCGTAAATAGTGCCGGCTCGCGGCGTCCGTGGATGTCGAAGGCGAGCGCGAACGAGCCGGGGCGGCGCGCGAACACCACGGCCTCGCCGGTCGCGCGGTCGAGGGCGATGTCGTGACCTCGACCATCGAGCGGCAGCTCACGCAGCACGCTGCCGTCGAGCGACATGACGACGACGGAGTAGCTTCCGTCAGGACGGCGGCAGGCGGCGACGAGGTCGCCCGCGGTGACGCCGCTCGCGTCCTCTCCATCGAGCACGCCGGCGAAAGCGTTTGAAGCGCTCGCCGAGGCGAGCGAAAGCGCGGTGCCGATCAGGAAGTGCCGCCGATCAATCGCCATCGAGCTCGTTGAACCCTATCTGCAATCCAGCCGCCGGCGCCATCTCGCGACCGATGAGCTTGCGGATGCCTTCGATGTGGAACCGCACCATGCGCAGTTCGCGCTGGCGTTCGGGATTGTCTTTTGCCCGCGGTATGCCTTCTATCGCAGCCGGGGCGTCGCGGGCCAGCCGCTCAAATGCCACGCCTATCCAGCGCGGCATCCAGGCCTTTTTCTCCGGCACGCTGCGGGCGAGGCCCATCGCTTCGTAGAGCGCTTTGGTCGAGGCGACGCCCGCGCCGACGTAGCGCGTCGTCAGCCGGGAACGCTGAAACGGCAGGCGCGGTGTCTTGTCGGGTGTCGGGAGCACGGCAATCATCGGCGCGATCTCGCGATCCTGGATCATCTGCAGGCCGGTGATGAGCGCGCGGGCAAAGTCGGCGGCCGGCTCCTCGGCGGACTTGTAGCGCGCATCGTCGGGCTTGGGATCGACCATACGCTTGCTCCAGCCGGCGTCACCTTGCCATTCGGTAAGTATCTCCTGCGCCAGGGTGTACATAGCTTGCGCCATGGAGCGGGCGAGCCCGCAGCGGTAGCGGGCTTCGTCATCCTCGCCGGTGATCGGATGCTTGTCATCGTAGAGCAGGACTTCGAGGGCCGAGAGGCCTTGCACCGCGGCGCTCTTCTTGGCGAGGGTCGCGGGGTCGAGCGCACCCTGATCGCGCTTGGTGACAAGGGCTGCCACCTGGCGTTGCGTGACGCCGCGCGGGTCGGGCCAGAAGTCGAAGCGCTCAGGCCGGCCGACCTGCGACAATGGGCCGAAGCGAAGGAACTCGACCGCGCCCCAGGCGAGCACGGCACCGGCGAAGTCTTCGTTGATGGTCGCGGCCGCCTTCTTGTCGCCTGTGCAGACGCGCTCCAGACCGGCAGCCAGCTTGCCCGTCGTCTTGGCGAGCGTTTCGGAACGCGGGAGCACGTACTTGTCGATGACGCGTGCATTGAGCTTCGGAAACGACGGAACGGCAGGCGCCGCAGCCGCTCCGGCCGCGACGCCGAGAATGGCCAGCAGGACGACGGCGGCAAAATTGCGCGCATGGGTGCGATTCATCGTTTTGCCGCTCAGTGCCGCCACGGATTGGCCGTCGTCCCTGTTGCCGGTTACTGTAGCGCAGGGCGCCAGCCTCGCGCGGCGCCGTGACGATCGTTGGGCGGTCTTCATAGTCTGCGGGCAGGGAAAAATAATCTTGACTTATGAAGTCGGCAATAATTCACATCGCCCGCGCATCAATGCCTATAGAGGTCCGAACACCATGCTGAAGAAGCTCGCGGCCACAACGATGTCGATACTGCTCGTGGCAGGCATTCCGGCGATGGCAGCGGATGCGCCGACGGATGCGGCCGTCGCCAAGACCTATGCCGACATCGCCGAGGCGGCATACACCGACTCGCTGATCGAGGCGCGCAAGCTGAAGGCCGCGATCGACACGCTGATCAAAACGCCGACGGAAGACAATCTCGTCGCTGCGCGCAAGGCGTGGATCGCGGCGCGCGTGCCGTACCTGCAGACGGAGGCTTACCGCTTCGGCAACAAGATCGTCGACGACTGGGAGGGGCGCGTCAATGCGTGGCCGCTCGATGAAGGGCTCATCGACTACGTGTCGCAAGAGTACGTCGACCAGGCGAGCAGCAACAACGACCTCTTCAACGCGAACGTCATCGCCAATACGTCGATCAAGATCGGCGGCGAGACCGTCGACACGACGAAGATCACCAAGGAGCTGCTGTCCGACAAACTGCGCGAAGCGGGCGGCGTCGAGAGCAACGTGGCGACCGGCTATCACGCGATCGAGTTCCTGCTGTGGGGGCAGGATCTCAACGGCACAGGCCCCGGCGCGGGCAAGCGTCCGGCATCCGACTACGACACCAAGAACTGCTCAAACGGCCACTGCGACCGGCGGGGGGAATATCTGGAGGCGGTGACGGACCTGCTCATCGACGACCTCACCTTCATGGCGGCGCAATGGGGGCCTGATGGCGCGGCGCGCAAGGCCGTGCTCGCGGACGACGGCCGTACCGGCATTGCCTCATTGTTCAGGGGGCTGGGGAGCCTCTCCTACGGCGAACTTGCCGGCGAGCGCATGAAGCTCGGCCTGCTGATCCACGACCCCGAGGAGGAGCAGGACTGCTTCTCCGACAACACGCACAATTCGCACTTCTACGACGCGCTCGGCATTCGCAACGTCTATCTCGGCTCGTATAAGCGCATCGACGGAACTACGGTGTCCGGTCCCAGCGCCTCCGACCTCGTCAAGGCGAAGTCGCCGGAGGCAGATGCGCGCACGCGCGCGGCGCTGGACAAGACGATCGGGCACCTGCAGGCCATCGTCGATCGCGCTGCCGGTGGCGAGGCCTATGACCAGATGATCGGTGAGGGCAACGAGGCCGGGAACGCGCTGGTCGATCAGGCGATCCAGTCGCTGATTGCGCAGTCGAAGGAGTTGGAGCGCGACATCGCGGCGCTGGAGCTGAAATCGATCCAGTTCGAGGGGTCCGACAGTCTCGACAGTCCGGGGACGGTCAGGTGAGACGCCGGCCGCCACTCGCCGGCACTGCGTAACCGTATGTTCAATGCTCACACATGGCCGATCGTGAAGAGCATTGCGGTGCTCGTGCCGGGAGTTGTAGCGATCGGTATCGGATGCATTGCGGCGGGTGGCGACAGCGTGTCTCCCGTCGCGCAGGAGGCTGGCGAAGAAAGTCCGGGGGGCGGCGCCACGACGCGGGACAGCATCGACACGGCGGATGCGTTCTCGCACGCCTCGCACGGGATCGGCCTGGAAGGCGAATCCAAGTTCAAGGTCGGCAACGCCATCTTTCGCAAGCTGTGGGTGTCGTCACCGTCGTCTACCACCGGCTCGGACGGGCTCGGCCCGCTGTATAACTCGCGGTCGTGCCAGAACTGCCACCTGAAGGACGGGCGCGGTCATCCGCCCGCCGCGAACTTCCCCGACGACCGGGCGGAGTCGATGTTCCTGCGGCTTTCCATTCCGCCGCAGACCGAGGCGCAGAAGCGGTTGATAGCGGAGCACCGCGTCAACAGCATCGACGAGCCGACCTACGGCGAGCAGTTGCAGAATTTGGCAGTGCGCGGCCTCGACAACGAAGGGCATATGCGCGTCGATTACTCCGACGAGCCGGTGACGCTCGGCGACGGCAGCGTCGTGAAACTGCGCCGCCCGGCCTTCAGCGTCGATGGCCTCAAGAGCGGTCCGTTGCATCCGGGCACGATGCTGTCGCCGCGCGTTGCGCCGCAGATGATCGGCATGGGGTTGCTGGAGGCGATCCCCGAAAGCGACATCCGCGCGAACGCCGATCCGGGCGACGCGGACAAGAACGGCATCTCCGGGCGGACGAACGAGGTGTGGTCGTCGGATCTCGGCAAGGTCGCGCTCGGACGCTTCGGCTGGAAGGCCGGCAAGGCGTCGGTGCGCGACCAATCGGCGAACGCGCTGGTGGTCGACATGGGGCTTTCCAATCCGCTGGACAAGCGCGCGTCCGGTGACTGCACCGCCTCACAGGCGGCGTGTCTCAATGCGCCCAACGGCAACAGTGAGCGGGACGGCGGCCTGGAGGTCGGGCCGAAGGTGTTCGACCACCTCGTGTTCTACGCGCAAAATCTGGCGGTGCCGCCAAGGCGGAGGGCAAACGATGCGGTGGTGGTGCAGGGCAAGGCCATATTCGCCAGCCTCGGCTGCCAATCCTGTCACAAGCCGTCATTCGTGACGGGCACCGTCGAGGGGCAACCGCATCTCAGCGGACAGCGGATCTGGCCCTATACGGACTTGCTACTACACGATCTGGGGGATGGACTTGCCGACAACCGTCCCGAGGGCGCGGCCGACGGACGGGAGTGGCGCACGGCGCCGCTTTGGGGCATAGGGCTGACGCACGTCGTCAGCGGGCACACGCAGCTGCTGCACGATGGGCGCGCGCGCAACGTCGAGGAAGCGATCTTATGGCACGGGGGGGAAGCGCAGGCGTCGCGCGATGCCTACGCGGCATTGCCGAAGGCGGAGCGCGAGGCGTTGGTCAAGTTCGTGGAGTCGCTGTGAAGCCGGGGGACATGTCGAGATTTGTACGCGGCCTGGTTGGTTGCGCGATGGTGTTTGTTGCCGCGCCGGCGGTGGCATTCGACGATGCGACTTTAGCGCGGCAGACGTACGAGAAGATCATCGTGCCGGGGTACACGGCTTTTGCCGATGCGTCGCGGCTATTGGGCGAACGCAGCGAGGCGCTGTGCAAGGCACCCTCGGTTGAGGCGTTGACGGCGGCACGCGATGGCGCACGCGGCGCCCTGCTCGCGCTCGGCCGGATCGAGCCCGTGCGCTTCGGGCCGATCACGCAAAACAAACGGCTCGACCGGCTGCTGTTCTATCCCGACGCGCACGGCATCGTGGGCAAGCAGACGGCGAAGCTTCTGGCGAAGCGCGACGAGGCCGATATCGATCCGAAGAAGCTCGAAGGGGCGAGCGTTGCGGTGCAAGGCTTCGGGGCACTTGACGTGGCGCTGTTCGGTCGAGGATCGGAAGAGCTCGCGGGTGGCGGACCGGATGCAGCGTTTCGCTGCAACTACGTGAAGGCGCTGGCGGTCGACATCGCGCAGATCGCGCGCGAGACGCTCGACGACTGGGCGGGCGGATACGGAAAGACATGGCTCAACGCCGGGGCGGCGGGGAACACGACGTATCTGTCGGCGAAGGAACCGACGCAGGCGCTCTATCGGGCATACGTGACGCAGCTTGAGGTAATGCGGTTGCAGCGGCTGTCGCCGCTCGTCCCCGATGCTAAGCCCGCGGGGCCGCTGCTGCCACAGGGCGGGTTGGCCCTCCCGTTCGTGCTGGCAGGCATCGAAGGCGAACGGGCGCTGCTCGGCGAGAATGGATTTACCGCCGCCGACCTTTCTACGAGCGACAAGGAACGCGACGCGGTGGCGATCCTTGGCAGCGTTGAGACCGATCTCGGCTTCGCGTTGCGCGCGGGCGAGGCTGCCGTCGCGATGGCGCGCGATCCGTTCACCGACGCGAAGGCGCGCGAGCGATTGGTGCCGCTGCTGCTGTCGCTGAAGAACGCGGAGGACGTCGGCCGCGCGGCGCTCGGCGATCTCACCGGGCAGACGCTCGGCTTCAATTCGCTGGATGGGGATTAGCGTTTTTTGTCATCCCGGGCGAAGCGAGCGCGTTGACGCGAGCAAGACCCGGGATTCAGGAGAGATGGGCGTAGCTCAATGCATTGAGGCTTCGCCGCACTTAACGCTGGATCCCGGATAGCGGCTCGCGGCGCTCGCCGTTTCCGGGATGACAGATTGGCGCCAAATTACTCGACGTTGGCGGCGGTCTTCTTTGCGATGAACTGGCCGGTCATGTCGACCACGGGCTGCGGGCCGGTGACGCTCGGCAGCCGCATCACCTCCTTGGCGTCGAGATCGAAGCGCTTCATGTCGATCATGCGGATGGTCTGGTCGTCATAGCTCTTGAAGTAGATCTTCAAGTTCTGTGGGTCGCGCATCAGCGTGAAGAGGGTCTGGTCGGCGTGCACCGTGCCGTCGGCGACCTCGCGCGAGACGCCGTAAGGGATGTCGAAGTTATTGAGGATGTGGAAGCCGCTCATGATGCCGGACTTGGCGTCCGGAGCCTTGATGGCCGTCGACGCGAAGGCGGTGGCGCGCACGAAGCGCGAGGGCGGCGAGAAGTCGCCCGGCAGGCCGAACATGCCGTTGCCGAGGCCGAAGGCCTGGAACGTGGTGCCGTCGATCTTCTCCGCCGCCTTGTCGCGCGAAGTGAGCGTGATGTAGTTGCGCAGGTTGGTCATGTGCCAGTCAAAGCTGGGCGAGTTGGTGAGCACGCCGAGCGGGTTGTCGGTGACGACGAGCTTCCCCTTCAGCGGCTCGATAACGATGGACTTGCCGCTCTTGTCGTAGACGATCCAGTGGAACGGCTGCACGGCCGGGGGCCAGCCAGGCAGGATGCTTGGGGCAACGGCGACGTCGCCGCTGTCGACCGCGGCCTTGACCTCGTCGACGGTTTCGAACTGCGTCAGAATCCAGGTGGGGAAGTCGATGGTCGACATCGACTTTGCCTGGTTCTCAGGGGTGGTCGGCGTGTACTCGGCCATGGTCGGGAAATAGAAGGTGCCGATGGCGAGGCCCTTCTCGTTGAGGCCATCCAATACGCCGAGGTTACCGAACACGATGGCGCCCATGACGCCGTACTTGGTCGTCCACTTCTTGCCGTCGCCGAGCGGCGTCAGCCCGGTGAAGTTGTAGTTGCGAGGGATGACCGCGTAGGAGATGTCCATCTGCATGCCGAACTCGACGGTGCGGCCGTGCACGATAGATCCATCGGTGTTGTGCAAGAGGATCCCGGTGCAGGCGCTGGCGGTCTGGGCCGACGCAAAGACGAAAGCTGCGGCCGCGGCGATGCCGCGAAAAATCGTGGATGCGCGGTTCATGAAAGGCTCCCTGGGCGGACCTAGAATGTCAGCCGACGGAAGCTACGCACGCCTGCTTGCCATCCCCTGCGCAGGATGGTTCGAATTTTAGCGATCGTGTTCGACTATCGGCGAGCCGCGCGGTAGCGCGTGATCAGGGCGTTGGTCGAAGCGTCGTGGGCTAGCTTCGGCGCCTTCTCATCGCGCAACTCGGCGATGATTTTCTTCGCCAGCACCTTGCCGAGTTCGACACCCCATTGATCGAACGGCGCGATGCCCCAGACGACACCCTGCACGAAGACGCTGTGCTCGTAGAGCGCGACGAGCGCGCCGAGGGTGCGCGGGTCGAGCCGGTCGGCCAGGATCATGTTGCTGGGGCGATTGCCCTGCATGACGCGGAACGGCACGGCGTCAGTCGCGACGCCTTCGGCGGAGACTTCCTCGGCGGTCTTGCCGAAGGCGAGGCCCTCGGCCTGGGCGAAGAGGTTGGCGGTGAGGAGATCGTGCGTCTCACGCAGCGGGCTCAGGGGCTGAAGGAAGCCGATGAAGTCGACGGGCACGAGGCGCGTGCCCTGATGCAAGAGCTGATAGAACGAGTGCTGGCCGTCGGTGCCGGGCTCGCCCCAGATTATAGTTCCGGTATCGTAATCGACGCGGCGCCCTGCCAGATCGGTGCTCTTGCCGATGCTCTCCATCAGCAGCTGCTGCAGGTAGGCGGGGAAGCGAGCGAGGTTCTGTGCGTAGGGAAGCACGGCCTGCGACGCGGCGCCGAAGAAGTCCGTGTACCAAACCGTAAGCAGCGCGAGCAGCGCGGGGAGGTTCTTGTCGAGCGGTGCGCTGCGGAAGTGCTCGTCCATGGCGCGGAAACCCGCGAGCAGATCGCCAAACTGCGCTGGTCCGATGGCGAGCATGGTCGAGAGGCCGATGGCGGAATCCATTGAGTAGCGGCCGCCTACCCAATCCCAGAACTCGAACATGTTGGCGGTATCGATGCCGAAGGCTTTCACCGCGGGCGCGTTGGTCGACACGGCGACGAAGTGACGGGCGACGGCGTCGGCGCTACCGAGCTTGTCGATGAGCCAGGCGCGCGCGACGTCGGCGTTGCTCATCGTCTCCTGGGTGGTGAAGGTCTTGGAGGACACGATGAACAGCGTCTCGGACGCGTCGAGGTCGCGCGTCGCCTCGGTGAAGGCCGCGCCATCGACGTTGGAGACGAAGCGGAAGCGCAGGTTGCGGTCGCTGTAGGGCCGCAGTGCTAGATAGGCCATCTCGGGGCCGAGGTAGGAACCGCCGATGCCGAGGTTGACGATGTTGCGGATCGGCTTGCCGGTGTAGCCCTTCCAGGCGCCACTGCGCACGGCGTCGGCGAACTTCGCCATGCGGTCGAGCACGGCGTGCACGTCGGGGACGACGTTCTTGCCTTCGAACTCGATCACAGCATCGCGCGGGGCGCGCAAAGCCGTGTGCAGCACGGCGCGATTCTCGGTGACGTTGATCTTGTCGCCGCGAAACATCGCTTCGCGCTTTTCGGCAAGGCCGCGCTCGCCGGCCAGCTTGACGAGGAGAGCGATCGTCTCGGGCGTGATGCGGTTCTTCGAGTAGTCGATGACGAGGCCGGCGCCTTCGGCCGTGAAGCGCTCGGCGCGCTGCGGGTCTTCGGCGAAGAGATCGCGAAGATGCCTGTTGCCGATCTTGGCGTGGTGGTCGGCAAGCGCCTCCCACGTGGCGCTCGCGGTGAGCGGCGCGACAACCCCGTCCTTGCTCATGCGTATAACCCTTAAGCGAGCGCTTTGCTCTTGGCGCCGATGGACTTGAGGAGGTCGTGCCAGGAGGCGACGAAGGACTTGGCGCCGTCCGTCTGTAGCTTGCGGGCGAGCGCCTCGACGTCAACGCCAGCCTTGGCGTGGGCGGCAAGGACGACATCACAATCGCCGCCGTCGGGCTTGAGGACGCCAGAGAGCTTGCCGTGATCGGCGAAGGCGCGCAGCGTCTCGTCGGGCATGGTGTTGACGGTGTTGGGCGCGGCGAGCGCTTCGACGTATAGCGTGTCGGTGGCGCGCTTGTCCTTGCTCGACGTGCTCGCGAACAGCAGGCGCTGCGGGCGTGCGCCCGCATTCTCGAGCCGCTGCCAGCGGTCGGAGGCGATGACGTCGCGGTAGGCGCGATAGGCGTGCTGACCGATGGCGATGCCGAGCCGGTTCTTGATTGCGTCCGGCACGTCCTCAACGACGGCGCGATCCCAGCGGCTGATGAAGATGGAGGCGACCGAGCGCACGTCGGCATCTAGACCGGCGGCAACGCGCTTCTCGAGACCACGGATGTAGGCCTCGGCGGCGGCGAGATAGTCGCCGGTCGAGAACAGCAGCGTGACGTTGACCGGAATGCCGGCGAATGTGGCGGCCTCGATGGCGGGCAAGCCTTCCTTGGTGCCGGGGATCTTGATGAAGAGGTTGGGACGGCCGGCCTTGGCGAAGAGCTGCTTCACCTGAGCGATAGTGGCATCGGTGTCATAGGCGAGCAGAGGCGACACCTCGAGCGAGACGAAGCCGTCGACGCCGGCAGTGCGCTTATAGACCGGCAGGAAGAGATCGGCGGCGCGGGACAGATCCTCGATCGCCAACTCAAAGAACAGGTCTTCGTCGGAGAGGCCCTTGCGCGCCAGCGGCTCGACCGCGGCATCGTAGTAGGAGCCCTTGCCGATGGCCTTCTCGAAGATCGTCGGGTTGGAGGTGAGGCCGGTCACCGACAGCTCGGCGATCATGCTCGCGAGACGCCCGGAGTCCAGCATGTCGCGCGTGATGTCGTCGATCCACAGGCTCTGGCCCGCGTCGTGCAACTGTTGTGTCGCCTTCACGGCTTACTCTCCGATCCTGATCGCGGGGCCCGATCGCGCGGCGCCTGCCCCCTGCCCTGGCGTCACGTTAGCGTTCGTGACCTTCTGGCCGCATGTCTAATGGGTTAGCGCCGTCGATCCAAGCGCAGAAAACCTCCCAGCTGCTCCGAA
>CALRVN010000008.1:0-23717 GCA_943371625.1 Hyphomicrobium sp. CS1GBMeth3 | reverse complement strand
CCAACGTTGCCTGCGGCATCGGCCGCCAGCTGCCGCCGGAGCCGCCGATGACGCGCGCGAAAGGAAACTCGGCGAGATCGAAGAGCTGCGTGTCCTCGACATAAAGGCTTTCGACTTCGGCCTGGAACGCCTGACCGAGCAGCATCGCGGCGTCGATAGCCACGCGGCTCGCGGCGGATGTGCCGCTGAGCCAGAGCACGACGCGGCCGCTGCGCTCGCCTGCCGCTGCGACGTGAGCAATCATGACGCCTCCACGGACACGGCGTGCGATGATCCCGGCGAGCGGCGCTGACGCAGGGCGCGCTCGATATCGTCGGCCTTGATGACCTTGCGCCCTTCGCTCTCGGCCCAATGATCGGCTTCGCGGCAGACGTCGATGACGTCGCCGATCAGCACGGACAGCTTGCCTTCGCTGCCGGCGCGATGGGCTGCCTCGTCCACGAGAGCGGCGACGGCAAACGAATTCAGTGGCCGAAGACCGTGTTTTTCGACGATGCCGGCGATGACGCGCGCAAATGCCTCGACCGTCTCATTCGTGCGCTCGACGGCGTGCTCAAATACGGCCTCAACCTTGAAGATGCGACGGAGGGTTGGATTGCTGGAGGCGAGGCGGCGTTGCGTCGCGGGGCTGGCGAAAACGACCAGCCGAACGTTGAGCGGGATCGGCTCGAGGTCAGGCACCTCGTCGCCGATGGCGCCGATGGGATTGGCGGGCGGATCGAAACGGATCTCCTCGGCTTCGAGGCCGCGTCGCAGTGCCTCGGCCGTCTCGGGGTGGTCGAGCAGCGCGTCGCCGTCGACCAGGAGGTAGCCGCCATTGGCGCGATGCAAGGCGCCCGACTTGACGCGGACGACCTGGCTGCCGGTATCGGCGGCGGTGCCGAGCTCGACGCGTCCGAAAAGATTTGCGTAGGTTGGATTCTGTTCGAGGACGATGGGTGCGCCAGTTCCCGCCGAACTCGTCGCCAGCACGTGTACGGCGTAACGAGCGAACCGGGGATTGGCCGACGAGAGATGCGCAGTCTGCCCAGAAGGCCCGGCGGTGATGAACATCCCGGCATTGCGCACGAGGTCGCGCGCGGCCGCCTTGAGATAGCTTTCGACGCCGGCCACGTCAGCGAATTCGGCTTTGATGTCGTCCAGCGCGGCGCGGACGTAACGGCCGGCGACCTGCTCGTGCAGGGCAACAAGGCGCGCGCGCCGTTCCTTCTCGGCCTCGGGGCGTTCGGTGAGGATGGCCTCGATCTCGGCTTCGAGAGCGGCGATCTTGGTCTCAACCTCGCGGCGCAGCGCTTCAGGCACCGAGTTGAAGACGTCGGTCTTGACGACCTTGCCTTCGAGGACGGGAGCCACAGCGATGCCGGCAGGGGTGCGCAGGAGCGCGATGTTCTGGGATTCCGCCTCGCGGCGCAGCGCCTCGAGCGCGTCCTCGCGGGAGAAGCGGAACTCCTCCTCGATCATGCGGCGCTTGAGGTCGTAGTCGTCGGCGGCGAACGCTGCGGGGAGCGCGTCGGCGAGCTGGTCGACGGCGTGAGCCATTTTCTCGGCGAAGGGCTTTGCCGTGCCTGGCGGCAGCTTCAGGCTGCGGAAACCGCCGGTCGGATCAAACGAGCTGACATAGACCCAATCGGGCGGGCGCTCGGCCTTGGCGGCGACCTCCTGCAGCTTTGCGCGCGTTACCGTGCGGCGACCGGAACCGGTCGGGCCGACAACGAGCAGATGATAGCCGGCGCCCTTGATCCCGTTTGCGAAATCAATGGCTTCGAGCGCCTTCTGCTGACCGATGGGGCCGGCAGCGGGCGTAAGGTCTGCGGTGGTTTTGAAACCGAGGCTGTTCGGATCGGTGGCGTTCGACGCATCTACGGACGGAGCAAGCGTCGGCTCCGGCACAGCCTCAGCAGCCGGCTGACTTTCAGCAACGGCCTCCTGCGGCGCTTCCGGAGCTTCGGCGGCTACTTCCTCAGCCGCCTTGCTTTTGTCAGCCTTGAAGAGTTTGAAGAGCATGGGGTCAGGCGCTCGTCCCTCGATGAGTTGCCCGCGACACCTAAGAGCAGATTCGAGCCGCTCGGCCAGCTCGAACACAGCCGGATCGGATGCATCCCCCATCCACTCCAACTGAGACCGACAAGTGTCCGACCCATGGTGGTCAAATGACGGCGATTGACGATAAAGCCGGGGAAACTGGCATCGGTGTGGCGGAAGTGCCCTGCGGCGACTCCGACGCTTCGACTTTGCATGGCGGCACGGCCGATATCGTGCGGCGCGATGAGGTGACGCGGGAAGTGTGTCGCGGCGCAGGACGGCTGCTGCGCGCAATGTCGTTCGCCGTCATCACGGAACTGCCGTTGGCGAACGGCAGGCGCGCCGACATCGTCGGGCTATCGCCCGCCGGCGACATCTGGATCGTCGAGGTGAAGTCGTGTCTCGACGACCTGCGCGTCGATGCCAAGTGGCCGGAGTATCGCGAGTTTTCCGACGCGCTTTTCTTCGCGGTGGCACCGGCGTTTCCGCGCGAGGTGCTCCCAGAGGACACCGGGCTCATTCTCGCCGACCGCTACGGCAGCGAGATCGTGCGCGATGCGCCGCAGACGCGACTTGCCGCGGCACGGCGCAAAGCCATGACGTTGCGATTTGCGCGCGCGGCGGCCTTCAGCCTGCAGGCGCTGGCCGACCCAGGGCTGGAAAATTCTTGATCGGGTGAAATTGAAGAAAGCGCGCCGAACTAAATCAGCGCGCTCATCTTACTTGGGTGCCCGCTTCGCGAGAATGCGCTGCAGGGTGCGGCGGTGCATGTTCAGCCGACGTGCCGTCTCGGAGACGTTGCGATTGCACAGCTCGTATACGCGCTGGATGTGCTCCCAACGTACGCGATCGGCCGACATCGGGTTCTCCGGCGGCGGCGCCTTGTCGTCGGACGGAGCAAGCAGCGCGTCGGTCACGTCGTCGGCGTCGGCGGGCTTGGCGAGATAATCGACGGCGCCGAGCTTAACGGCGGTGACGGCGGTGGCGATGTTGCCATAGCCGGTCAGCACGATGGCGCGTGCATCGGGCCGCGCGCGCGACAGCTCAGCGATGACGTCGAGGCCGTTGCCGTCCTCGAGGCGCATGTCGACAACGGCAAATGCCGGCGCGCGCTCGCGAATGAGGTCGACGCCTTCGGCGACCGAATGTGCGCCGCGCACTTCGAAGCCGCGTAGTTCCATAGCCCGTACCAGGCGCTGCGCGAATGCGCGGTCGTCATCGACGATGATGAGCGACCGGTCCTCTGGCAGCTCGTCCTGACGGAAGGAAAGATCTTCTGTTTCGTTCATTGTTCCTCCGGCCAATCCGGAATCGGCGGCAGCGTGTTTCGCCTCCACGAAAGCCTCCTACTGAAAACGTGGGTTTCGCCAGGGAAGCCGGTTCGGCGATTGGAACCGGCCCGTGCGGAGCCTTGCCCGGGCTGTAGCCCCGTAAGGTCGCACCTTGTCGCAGGTCTGTCAGCCCCAAGATAGCCTTTTTGTCAACGCGGAATTAGCCCGGATCTCGCCTAACCGGTCAAAAAGTACAAAGATTCATGCCGGTTAGGGCCGATCAGCCGAGAATAAACGCCCGCGGCCAGCTCACGGTGACGACGGCGCCGGGCCCGCCGCGAGTGCGGTTGGCGAGGCTGACGGTCGCCCCGGAGCGCTCCAAAAGCGTCTTGGCGATGAAGAAACCGAGGCCCAGACCGGTCGAATCCTCGTCCAACAAGCCGTCTTCGGTCTCCGCTGGCCGGGTGGTGACGTAGGGCTCGCCGATGTTGTCCATGATCTCGGCGGGGAAGCCCGGCCCGTCATCGGAGATGATCACGGCGAGGCCGGCGGTGCTCCATGTGGCCGCTACGTCGACGCGAGAGGATGCAAACTCGGTCGCATTCTCGATAATGTTTCCGAGGCCGTAGATCACGCCGGGGCGACGCTCGACCTCGGCCTGACGGCGCACCTCGGCGCCGGCATCGGCAGCAGGCCCTGCTGCAATGCTGATCTTGATCTTCTCCGAGAAGTACGGTGCGGCGGCTTCCTCGAGCATGTCGCGCACTGTCACACGTGCGTGCATGGGATCTTCTTCGCCGGGGTGGCGCGTCAGCTTCTGGAGGATCTCGCGGCAGCGCAAGGCTTGCGCCTTGAGGAGCTCAATGTCCTCCCTGATCGGATCATCTGTCTTGACGGTGTGCTCGAGCTCCTTCGTGACGAGCACGATGGTGGAGAGGGGCGTGCCGAGCTCGTGCGCGGCGGCGGCGGCGAGGCCGTCGAGCGCATGCAACCGCTGCTCGCGCGCCAGGACGATGTCAGTGGCGGTGAGGGCGGTCGACATCTGCCGCGCCTCTTTCGTCAGGCGCCACGCATAGAGACCGATGAAGGTCGTCGAGACGCACAGCGCGGCGAAGGCGCCCAGCTTGTAGACAATCGGGAGTTCGAGTTCGACACCCGGATACCAGGGCAACGGCTCGTGTGCGACGACGAGGACGGCAGCCGACGCCAAGGCGACTAGACCGAGGACGACGGTGTTGCGCAACGGAAGTGTTGCTGCCGACACCGTGACTGGAGCGACCATCAACATCGCAAACGGATTGTCCATGCCGCCGGTGAGGAAGAGCAGCGTCGCCAGCTGCAGGATGTCGTAGATCAGAAGCCCGGTCGCGTAGGGAATGCTCAGGCGCTGGCGCGAGGGATACCAGATGGCGAGGAAGACATTGAGCCAGGCGGAAAGCGCGATGACGGTGAGGCAGGCGCCAATCGGCACATAGAAGCCGAGACCGAACGCGACCAGCGAGAGGGCGGCGAACTGCCCGAGCACGGCGATCCAACGCAGACGGATGATGGTGTGCAGGCGAAGGCGGGCGTTGACCGGGTCGGCCAGCACGCGCTGGTTCCTCCGCTTGGCGCGGCGGAGGAACGACTGCAGCAACACTCGGTACCGGTGCCTCATCTTCCGTGGCTCAGCTTTCATGCCCTCAGCTCCGCCTCTTCGAATATGCTAGCGGCGCTGGATGATCCACCGGCTATTTCAAATTGGGGTTTCCGCGAGGGGCTTCGTAGATCCGGCCTGGGACACGCGGCCGGCCACGGACGGCGCCAGTTAACGCTCGCGACATCGCGGCCGGTGCCGGCGAGTTGCGCTGCGGGCGCTGACGGCTTATTGCCCAGGAGCCAGAGGAAAGCGTCTCCATGCGTGCAAAGCTTATCGCAAGTATCATTGCCGGCCTGCTGATCGGCGGCATAGCGGCAATCCTAGTGTTCCCGGATGCGCGCAACGCGCTGTTCGGAGCAACGAGTACGACGACGTCGTCCGGCAAGGCTCTCATCGGTGGGCCGTTCACGCTGACGGACCAGCACGGCAAGAAAGTCACCGATGCTGACTACCGCGGACGCCACATGCTGGTGTTCTTCGGGTTCACCAACTGCCCGGACATTTGTCCTGCAGGGTTGCAGCTCATCTCCGCGGCGCTCGACAAGATCGGCGACAAGTCAGCGAAGGTCGTTCCGATTTTCATCAGCGTCGATCCCGCGCGCGACACGCCAGAGAAGCTCGCGGCGTACGCAAAAAATTTCGACGATCGCCTCGTGGCGCTGACCGGGACACCTGATGAGGTCGCCGCTGTCGCGAAGGCATACAGGGTCTTTTACGAGAAGACGCCGAACGAGACGACACCGGCGGATTACGGGATGAATCACACGTCGATCATCTACCTGATGGGCCCCGACGGTGAATATGCTGCCCACTTCACACCAATGACGAGCGTCGACCAAATGGCCGAGCAGCTGAGCAAGCTGCTTTAACGTCGTTGAGATATGCGCGGCGGCAGCGCCACAGTGTTGCCGCATCGAAGGACGAGTCAGCTTTGTCGCTGGCGGGACGATTGAATTTCGAATAGGTCAGAAAGTGCTCTTGTGGCTATCGTGCTGCAGGAAGCGTTCCGACCGCGTCGTGTCGAACAGCACGAGGGGGAAGTCGGTGCCGAAGACAGTCCGGGGGCAAGCATTGAAGCGTCCGCGCATCGAAGAGCTCGATTGCCCGGTTGAAGTTCGACGACATCCTGGCGCACGCAGGCTGACGCTGCGTGTCAGCCGCACAAGGCGCGCCGTCATCGTGACGCTGCCGGTGCAGTGCGACCTCGGCGAAGCGGGGTCATTCCTTGATCGCAACATCGAATGGGTGCGTGAGCGCCTCAACAGCATCCCGCATCCGGTCACGTTCGAGAACGGCTCGCGCATGCCGCTGCGCGGCGAATTCCACTCGCTGGCGTTCACGGGCAAGCGCGCTGCCGGTGGCGGCGTCGTGCGCACGGCACCGCGTACGTCGGACATTCCGGAGCTTCGCGTGGCAGGACGCGTGGAGCACGCGCCGCGACGGCTGCGTGATTGGCTCGCCGAGGAAGCGCGGCGCGATCTCGATGCACGGGTGCTGGTTCATTGCCGCGCGCTCGGCGTCAAAGCAAAACGCATCGCCATCCGCGATCAGGCGACCCGCTGGGGGTCATGCTCGACCACCGGCGTGCTGTCGTTCTCGTGGCGACTTATCCTCGCTCCGACGCGCATACTCGATTACGTCGCGGCACACGAGGTTGCGCATCTCAAGGAGATGAACCACGGGCAGCGCTTCTGGGCGCACGTGGAGCGGCTCGTGCCGACGATGAAGGAAGACAAGCTCTGGCTGCAGCACTACGGCCTTGAGCTGCACCGCTACGGTTCGAGCGCGGACTGATCTCGGCGGACCGCTCGCGAACTAGGCGCTGCAGCACCGCGGCGCCGGACGATCTAACGCTTTTCCAACAGATCGATCGAGCCGGTATCCACCGGGGCGTCCTCGATGGCGCGCGCGACAAAGTCGTCGCCGATGCGGCCTTCGGGGTAGCCGATCTCGTGCGCGACCTGGGGGCCAGCCGGAGGCTGGCCCGAGAGCGGAAGCGGCTGCTTACCGGCGTGTGCGCCGATCATGATGGCACGCCAGACTTCGGCGGGCAGACTGCCACCGACGACACGATTCATGGGTGTGCCGTCGTCATTGCCGGCCCACACACCGGCGGTGAGATACGCGGTGTAGCCGACGAACCAGGCATCGCGAAAACCTTGCGACGTGCCGGTCTTGCCAGCGGCAGCGTGCGGCGGGAGAGCAGCACGACGGCCGGTGCCGTCCGATAGCGCGGCACCGAGCATGTCGTTCATGGCGGCGACCTGCGCTGGCGCAATCATCTGGGCAAAGGGCGGTTCGGGGCGAACGAACAGCTCCTCGCCATTGGCGCTGCTGACGCGGCGCACGACGTAGGGCTCGGCGGCGCGACCGCCGTTGGCAATCACGTTGTAAGCGCCGGTGAGCTCGAGCAGCGACACCTCCGAGGTGCCGAGCGAGATGGTGGCGTCCTTGGCGAGCGGCGAGCGGATGCCAAGGCGCTTAGCGGTTTGCGCGACGCGGCCAGGGCCAACCTTTAGGGCGAGGCGCGCTGCTACGGTATTCACGGACTTGGCGAGGGCGGTGCGCAGCGATATCGGGCCCATGTAGCTGCTGTTGTCGTTGCGCGGCGCCCAACCCGATACGGTGAGCGGCAGATCATCGATCACGCTGTCGGGCGTGTAGCCAGCTTCCAGGGCCGCGAGATAAACGAACGGCTTGAACGCAGAACCCGGCTGGCGGAGGCTTTTTACCGCGCGGTTGAACTGGGTCTCGGCGTAGGAGCGACCGCCGACGAGTGCGAGAACTGCGCCGTCGCGGCCCATCACCACGGCGGCTGCCTCGCTGGCGCTCAGTTCGGGGCCACGCACGCCGATTACGTGCTCGATGACGGACGATGCGTTGGCCTGGAGGGCAGCATCGAGGGTTGTCTCGACGATGAGGCCTTCAGCGCCGGACGCGACGCTGGCGACATACGCTGGGCCGAGCTGCTCCATGACGTAATCGACGGCATAGTCGGAGCCGGCCGGCTCGGCGCGCGCGGAGCGTTCGAACGAACGTGAGATCTCGTCCGCGGCCTTGCGCTCCTCGTCGGCGTTGATGAACCCTGCCTCTTCCATCTGCGACAGCACCAGCTTGGCGCGGGTGCGGGCGAGCTTGGGGTTCGACAGCGGCGAATAGCGTGAGGGTGCCTTGAGCAATCCGGCGATCATCGCCGACTCGGCGAGGGAGAGGTTGCGGGCCGGCTTGCGGAAGTAACGACGCGACGCCTGATCGACGCCGTAAGCACCGGAGCCCAGGTAGACGCGGTTGAGATAGAGCTCGAGGATATCCTCCTTGGAGAGCTTCATCTCGAGCCACAGCGCCAGCGTGAACTCCTCGAGCTTGCGCGAGAAGGTGCGATCGGACGAGAGATAAAGGTTCTTGGCGAGCTGCTGGGTCAGCGTCGAGCCGCCCTGCACGGTGCGCCCTTCGCGCAGATTGGTGATGGCGGCGCGCATCATGCCTAGCGGGTCGACGCCATGGTGGTCGTAGAAGCGCTGGTCCTCGGTCGCGATCACGGCATCGGCGACGTAGTGCGGCAGGAGATCGAGCGGCACGTAGTCGTCGGCACCGCCACGCTCGGAGAGAAGGGCGCCGTCGCGCGCGAGGATACGCACGAAGGGGATGCTCTCCTTCGGCCGGAGCGACATCGGGTCGGGGTAGATCGCGGTGTAGTAGATCATCATCGCCGCAATGGCGGTCGCGCCCGCCGCCAAGGCGGCGACCGGCACGATCAGCAGCCGGCGCATGGAGCGCTTCGGCTGCGGCTGAGATGACGACATCAGGCCCATAGTGAGGCCCTGCTCCCCGAGAACATGACTTGATGAAAGTTTGCGACTTAAGGTGCGCTTACCGTCAACCTAACCCGATTGGGTCTAAGGCGCAGTAAACCTTGCGTCGCACCGGTTAACCGCCGGACTTTTCACGTTTTCTCACGCAAGAGAACGATCGGATAGGCCACCAGCGCAAGGATCAGCCGCGCGATAACGGTAAAGAACATTAACAGCAGCTGGCGCTCCTCGAGCAGCAGTTCGAGCCAAATGTTGTACTTGGGATCGAGGCTGGTTGAAGTGATCAGCGATTTGAAGCTGCGCGCCCAGCCGAGCATCATCGACAGCGTCTCAGGCGAGTAGATGGCGACGACAGCCATCAGCAGCGCCCCGAGGATAAGCGACAGCACGACGTTGCTGATCGAAAGCAATAGGCGCAGCACCACAATACCCCCCAGCACCCTGGCGAACCGCAGCGCAGCAAGCCTATCACGAGCCGCGCGCCACGAAACATCCCTAACAACGTGCTTTGGTGCATTCCTATATGGAACTGTGGCGCGCGCGGCATGTTTGGCTGGCGGCGACTTTTGATCCCCAAATGGAGCGGGCGGTAGGATGGCTTACGTCAAACCCGGCGCGGCCGGAACCTTTCAGCGCATCGTGCGGCTGGAGCAGGCCGAGATTGAAGCGTCGCTTGCGCGTCTCAACGCATTGGCGCGGATCATGGATTCTCTATTCGTGATCCCGGGCACGCAGCTGCGGCTCGGCGTCGACTCGATACTCGGTTTGGTGCCCATAGTCGGCGACGTTCTGGCGCAGGTGGTCTCGGCTTACCTGATCATGGAAGCCCGGCGGCTCGGCGTCTCGAAGCTGACGCTGTGGCGCATGGTGGGGAACTCGCTCATCGACACCGTCGTCGGCGCGGTGCCGCTCGTAGGCGATGCGTTCGACGTCGCGTTCAAGGCGAATATGAAGAACCTGCGTCTGTTGCAGCGGCACCTGGAGAAGCAAGGCTATCGACCGGCTGCCGGCGGTAAGAGCCCAGGCGGGGTGATCGACGGCACCTACGAGCGCGTCGCCTAAGCCGTTTCACTGCATGTGGAAATAAGTCCAGGCCTGCTCGAAGACCTTGGCGCCGAAGGCATGGAATATGCCCGCTGCAAAGGCGCCAAGGAGCGCGACGACACCGGCCCAGCTGAGCAAGCGTCGCCGGCGCCGCACGTTCAGCGGCGGCAGCGGTTCAATGGCTTCAGTGGTGCCATGCGCTTGAAACGCCCGGCTAGACGTCGAGGTTCGTGACGGCCAGCGCGTTATCCTGGATGAACTCGCGCCGCGGCTCGACGACGTCGCCCATCAGCTTGGAGAAGATCTCGTCGGCCTCCGAGCCTTCGCCGATCTTCACTTGCAGCAGCGTGCGGATGTTCGGATCGAGCGTTGTCTCCCAAAGCTGGTCGGGGTTCATCTCGCCCAGACCTTTGTACCGCTGCAGCGAGAGGCCCTTGCGGCCGGTTTCGTAGACGGCATCGAGTAGGGAGCGCGGACCGTAGACCGGAATGACTTCCGCCTTGCGGCGCAGCTTCGCGGGAGTCGCGTAGACCTCGAACAGGTGCTCCTGACGCTCGTTGATGCGGCGGGCATCGAGCGAGCCCAGCAGTGCCAGATCCAACACGTGGGCTTCGACGACGCCGCGAACTTCGCGCTTGAAGTGGAAGCCGTCGTTGCCGTAGCGGCCTTCCCAGCCCTGTTCGGTCTCCTCGGAGATGGCGTTCAGGCGCTCGGCAATCTTCGCGGCCAGCTCGTTGGCCTTCACTGCCGATTGAATGACCTTTGCGTCGAACGCGCCGGCAATAGCGGCCTGCTCGACAACATTGCGCGAGTAGCGCGAATGCAAGCCGTCCATCACTGCTGATACCGCGCGCGCCGTATCAACGACGGTGCGCAGGTCGCGACCGGCACGCTCCCCACCGCCGGTCGACAGAACGGCATCCTCGAGCCCATGCTGGATGAGGTAGTCCTCCAGCGCGCGCGCATCCTTGAGGTACGCCTCTGACTTGCCGCGCGCGACTTTGTACAGCGGCGGCTGGGCGATGTAGACGTGGCCCTTCTCTACCAGCTCCGCCATCTGGCGATAGAAGAACGTCAGCAGCAGGGTGCGGATGTGGGCGCCGTCGACGTCGGCGTCAGTCATGATGATAATCTTGTGGTAGCGAAGCTTCGAGACGTCAAAGTCGTCTCTGATGCCGGTACCGAGCGCGGCGATGATATTGGTCACCTGCTCGGACGAAAGCATCTTGTCGATGCGTGCGCGCTCGACGTTGAGGATCTTACCTCGGATCGGCAGCACGGCCTGAAACTCGCGTTTGCGGCCCTGCTTGGCGGAGCCGCCTGCCGAGTCGCCCTCGACGATGAAGAGTTCCGTCTTGGAAGCATCGCGATCCTGACACTCGGCGAGGCCGCCCGGCAAACGCAGCCCGTCGAGCGCGCTCTTGCGGCGCGTCAGTTCGCGTGCCTTGCGGGCAGCTTCGCGTGCGAGCGCTGCTTCGACGATCTTGCCGACGATGATCTTGGCTTCGCGCGGGTGTTCCTCGAACCACGCCATCAGCTGGTCGCCGATGATGCTCTCGACAACGGGCTTCACCTCGGAGGAGACGAGCTTGTCCTTGGTCTGGCTGGAGAACTTCGGGTCCGGCACTTTCACCGAGAGCACGCAGGTCAGCCCCTCGCGCGCGTCCTCGCCCGAAAGGTCGACCTTCTCCTTCTTGGCGATGCCGCTCTCGCCCGCATACTTGTTGATGATGCGTGTCAGCGCGGCGCGGAAGCCGGCGAGATGGGTGCCACCGTCGCGCTGCGGGATGTTGTTCGTGAACAGCAGCACGTTCTCGTGGTAGCTGTCGTTCCACCAGAGCGCGGCCTCGACGATGACCTTATCGCGCTCGCCCGACAGCATGATCGGCTCGCCGATCAGCGACTGCTTGGAGCGGTCGAGGTAGCGCACGAAAGCCGCCGTGCCGCCGTCGTAGGACATCTCCTCGCGCTTCACGTCGGCGTGGCGCGCGTCGGTCAGAACGATCTTGGCGCCGGAGTTGAGGAACGCCAGCTCGCGCAGGCGATGCTCGAGCGTTGCGAAATCGAACTCGGTCTTGGTGAATGTGTTGGGGCTCGGAAGGAACGACACCTCGGTGCCGCGCTCCCCCTTGCCGGGGCCAACCACCTTCAGCGGCGCAACCGGAACGCCGTCGTGGAACTCGATGAAATGCTCTTCGTCGCCGCGCCAGATGCGCGCGCGCAGCCACGTCGACAGCGCGTTGACGACCGAGACGCCGACGCCGTGCAGGCCGCCGGAGACCTTGTAGGAGTTCTGGTCGAACTTGCCGCCGGCGTGCAGCTCGGTGAAGACGATCTCGGCAGCCGAGCGCTTGGGGTCGTTGTCGTCGTCGTTCTTGATGCCGGTCGGGATGCCGCGGCCATCGTCGCGCACGGTGCACGAGCCGTCGGGGTTCAGCGTCACGTAGCAAGCCTTAGCGTGGCCGGCGAGGACCTCGTCGACGGCGTTGTCGACAACCTCGTAGATCATGTGGTGAAGGCCGGACCCGTCGTCCGTGTCGCCGATGTACATGCCGGGGCGCTTGCGAACGGCGTCGAGGCCCTTCAGCATCTTGATGGAATCGGCGCCGTAGTCTTCGGGCGCGGGCGTTTTCTTCGCGGGCGAAGCGCTCATTATTCGGATTGTCCTAGGGGTCGCTCAGGATCGTTTTTGTCTATACCACAGAAGCCCAGAAAAAGCACGTTCGGGGCGGCTCCAACCCCAACATAAATAGTAAGATTTTCCGCTAGTTAGAAGGCGCTGCGGCACCTTGCTCGTGCGGGGAGTCGAAACTGCTCAAAAACCCATCTTCGACACGCCAGAATCGGGCCTTGCCGGCGAGCCAGGAAAAGGCTGCGGCATCAGTTCCGGTCATCCATGCTTGGGCGCCCAGCCGCAGGATTTCCTGAAACAGGGCGGCCCTGCGCTCGGCGTCGAGATGAGCCGTTATTTCGTCGAGCAGCAGGATGGGTGCAGCTTCGCGCCGGCGCGCAACAAGCTCGGCGTGGGCGAGCACGAGGCCAATGAGCAGCGCCTTCTGCTCGCCGGTGGAGCAGATGCGCGCGGGCATCGATTTCGGCGCGTGGGCGACAAGCAAGTCGGAGCGATGCGGGCCGTCGAGCGTGCGGCCAGCGGCGCGGTCGCGCTCGCGTCCGGCGCGCAGGCGCTGGCGATAGATATCCTCCACCTCGATCGCCGGCAGGTGGCCAAGGTCGGCTTCGAGCGCCCCTTCTAGCGCCAGGCCGGCAGCGGGAAAGGGTGAATGCGGATCGCGGGTGGTGCGCTCGGCCATGATCGATGCGATGGCGGAAACGGCTTCCGCCCGCTGCGCGGCGATGGCGACACCCGTCTCGGCCATCAGAAGCTCGAGCCCCTCGAACCGGGCCGGATCGCGCACGCCGTCGGCGAGCAGGCGATTGCGCTGCTGCATCGCGCGCTCGAAGCGTGAGGCGCCAGTGCGATATTGAGGGTCGAAGCAGAGGATCAGGCGGTCGAGGAAGCGGCGGCGCTCGGAGCCAGGGCCGGTGAACAGGCCGTCCATGGCGGGCGTAACCCACACCACCTCGACGTAGTCGGCAAGCGCACCGGCGGTGATAGTCTCGCCGTTGATGCGAACGATACGTCCGGCGCGGTCGCTGTCGGCGTTCTCGGCGAGGAGGCCGGTGCCGATGTCAATCGGCCCGGTGTGTGTGTGTGTGTGGGCGGCGACGGCCCAGCCTCCGTCACCGGTTCCGCGGGCCAAGTCGGGGTAGGCGGCGCGGCGCATGCCCTGGCCGGGCGCGAGCAGGGATACGGCCTCGAGCAGGTTGGTCTTGCCGGCACCGTTGGCGCCGATCAGCACCTGCGGCTCGGGACCGACAGCCAGCGCGGCCTGCGCATAGTTGCGGAAGTTTGAAAGCGTAAGGCGCTCGACCCAAAGCATGCGTTCGCTAGGCGTTGTGCGGCGTCACGCCGGGGCAAGCCAAGGCTAGACCCGCATCGGCATCAGCACGTAAAGCGCCGACTCGTCGCCCGGGTCGTTGACCATGGTGGGCGAGCCAGGATCGGCGAGCTTGAACGTGGCCCGCTCTCCTTCGAGCTGGCCGGCGATATCGAGCAGATATTTCGCGTTGAAGCCGATCTCAAGGGGCGTCGACGTGTACTCGACGCCGATCTCCTCGGTGGCGCTGCCGCCTTCCGGGTTGTTGACCGAGAGCACGAGGCGGTCGGGCTTAATGTTCAGCTTCACGGCCCGGCCACGCTCGGACGCAATCGTCGAGACGCGGTCGACGGCGCCGATGAACTCGGCGTTGGAGACGGTCATCTCCTTATCGTTACCCTGCGGGATGACGCGGCCATAGTCCGGGAAGGTGCCGTCGATGAGCTTGGACGTCAGCGTCACGCTGCCGATCTCGAAGCGCACCTTGGCGGGGCTGACGGCGACTTTCACGCCGGCGGAGCTGTCCTCGATCAGGCGCGTCAGCTCGTGCACCGTCTTGCGCGGGATGATGACGCCCGGCATGCCCTGAGCGCCCTGCGGCACGGGGAGTTCGACCTGGGCAAGGCGATGTCCGTCGGTCGCGACGGCGCGCAGCGTCGCCTTTCCATCGGCCTGTGCGGTGTGGAGATAGATGCCGTTGAGATAGTAGCGTGTCTCCTCGGTGGAGATGGCGAAGCGCGTTTTGTCGATGAGGCGCTTCAGGTCCTGAGCGCTGAGCTCGAACTCCTGGCCCATCTCGCCGACGCCGATGTCGGGGAAGTCCTCGGCAGGCAAGGATTGCAGCGCGAAGCGCGCATGGCCGGCCGTCAGAGTGAGGCGCTCCTTGTCGGCTTCCTTGCGGATGTCGACTTGGCTGCCGTCGGGAAGCTTGCGAACGATGTCGTGCAGCATGTGCGCGGGCACGGTCACGGCCCCGGGCTGCTGGACGTCGGCGGCGACGCCTTCGATCACCTCGCGCTCGAGGTCGGTCGCCTTGAACTCGAGTGTGGAGTCGCGAGCGCGAAGCAGGACGTTCGACAGTATGGGGATCGTCGTGCGCCGCTCGACGACGCTCGTCACGTGGCCAAGCGCCCGCAAGAGTTCACCACGTTCGATCACAAGCCGCATGGATTGGTCCTCGGCACGTTCTTGAAAGGCCAGCTCAGTTGTCCGGTTCGGTTGCCTGGGGCCACCCCCGGCCTCAGTCGAGGTCGATGGCGGTCCAGATTACGAGAGGGGATGCTCGGCGGGACCAGAGACTGGCGTCTTGTATAGGATTCGCCCCCGGTCAACATGCCCTGAGCGGGACAGGCATTTCAAGAGCCGGGGGACGAAGCGCGCGATTTGTCTGCATTTAACGCCGGCACCGGGGAGGTGGCGGCCCTTCCATTGGCAAAGGAGCGGCGCCAATGGCGCCGCCCCTCCCCGCTAAGACCCGCCGGACCCTGCCCTCGGAGCGACGGGCCGTTCCTTTTGGGTGACCATCAATGGCTGAGCAGGCGCTTCAGTTCCTCCAGCTCCTCCTTGAGGCGGGGATTTCCTGCAAGCTCGCCCTCGATCTTGCGAATGGCGTGCAGGACAGTGGTGTGATCGCGGTTGCCGAAGCGGCGACCGATCTCGGGAAGCGACCGCGCGGTGAGCTGCTTTGCCAGGTACATACCAACCTGACGCGGCCACACGACCGAGCGATGACGGCGCTGCGAGAGCAGGTCACCCTTAGACACGCCGAAGTGGCGCGAGATGATGCGAAGGATGTCCTCGATCTTGATGCGGCGGGGCTCAAGGCCCTGCACCAGATCGCGGATCACCGTCTCGGCAACATCCGGCGTGATCGGCGTGCGCATGTACTGCCAAGTGGCGTACAGGCGAGTGATCGCGCCTTCCAGCTCACGGCCGCTCTCGGTGAGACGGTCGGCGAGCAATGCGAGGATCTCGCGGCCAAGCGTGAAGGAAGGATCGATCGCCCGCTTCTCGGCAAGGCGCTTCTCCAGAACCTTGAGGCGCAGCTCGTGATCGAGCGTGCCGATCTCGGTGACCAGACCACGCTGCAGGCGTGAGCGCATGCGCTCGTTGAGCCTTTCGACGTGGTTTGGGGCGCGAGCAGAAGCGACAACAACCTGCCGCCCGCCATCGAGCAACGAGTTGATGATGTGGTCGAATTCCTGCTCGGTGCGCTCACCGTGCATGAACTCCAGGTCGTCGATCAGCAGCACGTTGATGCCGCGGAACTTCTCCTTGAAGGAGAGCGGATCCTGGCTGCGCAGGGCCTCGACGAACTGATAGCGGAAGCGCTCGGCCGTCAGATACAGGACCTGAGCGTTCGGCGCCCGGCGCTTCACTTCCCAGGCGATGGCGTGGAGGAGGTGCGTCTTGCCCAGGCCAACCGGCGAGTGGATGTAGAGCGGATTGAAGCCTGGGGTGTCGCTCAGCGCCGTCTCGGCAACCTGCGTCGCACCGGCGTGAGCCATGCGATTGGAGGAACCGACGACGAAGCTCTCGAAAGTGTAGCGCGGATCGAGAGGAGAGCCCTCGAAGCCGCCGACGCTGGTGCGTCCGGCAGGAGCCGGGGCCACAAACATCGGGCTGCGCTGTCCGGCCTCGGCTGCACCAGAGCGGCTGCCGTTGACCTGTTCGCTGGGGGAGACGAGCTCGGGCTCGGCGCGAACGCTGGCCGAATTGCCCGGCTGGCGAAGCACCACTTCTACCTTCTCCGCGCCCTTGAACTCGGCACGGCAGCAGGCGAGCAGGTCCTCAGAGTAGTGCGATTGAATCCACGTGCGCAGGAACTTGACCGGCACGGAGAACTTGACCGAGCCGCCTTCGAAGCTCTCGAATTCCAGCGCATTGAACCAGCTGGTGAAAATGTCGTCTCCGAGCCGGGCGCGCAGCATGGCCCGCACCTTCTGTCCGCGCGGCTCGTCGTTGGTGCTGGCTGTCAGTGAAGTGGAAGGGGTGCTGTTGGGAATGGTGCCCGTCGCACGCTCTTCAAGACCGTTGGTGGCAGCGCCCGCAAAGCCGCCTGCAACGGATAGATCCGCCTTCTGAATCGTCTGCATGTGTGTAACCCCCGCACTTATGAACTTTTCGAGTGCACCTCAACGTCCCAGACACAGATCGACCGTCGCCTTCCGCCGCCGCGGCTGCGCAGTTGATCCAAATCCGGGTCTTCAGAAACGGGTGCTAACCTTGCACCCAGGCTAGTCCGGCCGCCTTCCAACCGGCGACCTGCCCTCGGTGACGGTCAGCGTCGAGAGGCCCCTCGAAGCCGTCCGCCACATTCATGCATCGTCGATAGCCGGCATGCGCCATAGCCTCCGCAGCCATGCGACTGCGCGCGCCGGATCGGCAGATGAAGAATAACTCGCTGTCTTTAGAAGCGCTCGCCGCATCGAGCGCCTTGGTCATCCGATCCGTGAAGCCCGCATCTGTGCCTTCCGGATAGGTCTGCCATTCCACCGTGAGAACCCGCTTACCGATCGAGCCAAGATCGGGGAGTCCCACGAACGTAAGTTCAGCACGAGTGCGCACGTCGATCAAAACGGCGCCCGCATCTTCCGCGAGACGCGCCCATACCTCTTCCACAGGCACGTCTTTGATGTGGACGACTTCCAACGACTGCACCTTCGTCCTCCAACTCACAGACCGAGCTGAACTTATTAGCTTCAGATCGGCCTGCTCACATGCCCGGCACGCGAGAGAGGAAACAACTCCCTCAACTTTCCAGGCAGAAGCCCAGAAAGATACGCGAAAACCGAACATAAGCTACGCTGAAGCCAGGGACGCTATACTGTACAAAACCTGGCAGTGACGAGCGCTTGGGCACTGGATAAATCCCCGCGCCTCGACCTCAGAACCGTAGCTCTTAACTCCGCCTTAAGCAAGCGTAACCGGTGCATGAACGTTCGGTTGCAGAGGTGGACTCGAACGCTGTCAACCAGTGGATATCCTGTGAATTCGCAACAAGAACTGTGGATAGCGGGCTGAGCAAGTTCATGATTTCCAAGGGCCGCTGACAGGTCGCCACGAGGGGACAAACTTGTCCTCTGGTACGTCGCCAAAACGTCATTTTATCCTTGGACCGCCCGCTGCTGCATTGGGGCGAAAAACGGGCGAGACACCCGAGCCGCGCGCTGAGCGCCGCGGAATCCGTCACTTATGCCTGTTCAAGACTCGTGTGACGAAGGTGGATGGTGCGGCAGCGCTGTTGCGAACTTACCGCACCCTCATTTTGGACTACCTGTGCAGAGACCGTCGATAATTACTGAGCCATCGCTTTGACGCGCGCGGTGAGGCGCGAAACTTTGCGGCTCGCAGTCTTCTTATGGAGCACGCCCTTCTGCGCGGTGCGCGCGAGGATCGGACCAGCCGAGCTCAGCGCCTTCGATGCAGCGGCCTTGTCGCCAGCCTTGATAGCTTCTTCGACGGAACGGACGGCCGTGCGTGCGCGCGTGGTGCGTGCTTTGTTGACTTCCGTACGACGGACCGCCTGGCGGGCCGCCTTCTTTGCAGACTTCGTATTTGCCATGTCTTACTTCCTCTCTATCACCTGCCGTCGCCTGAACTCAGGCGCCACCGCAGGTGTAGCCTTGTCCCAATGCGTCAGCCGCCCGAAACACGGAGCTCCGGGCGGCGTCAAGTGGCGATCCTATAGACGCGACAAAGTGTAGGGTCAACGGCGCTTGCGAGCCGTTAAGCGTCTCATGGGCTTGCCAGATCGGCCTTCCCCAGGCTCTGTTGTCGCTGGTAACGGATGGCTTGTAGGGGGGCTTAATGACTTCGATAGGGCTCTGGCTGGGCGCTCTGTTGGCCGGGACGGCCGCGGTCAGCTATGGCGCGACGACCGGGCAGAGCACGCATATGGCGATCGCCGCGCTCGTCTGCGCGGGCTTCGTCGTGCTGGCGCTGATCGATCGCAACAGACGGCTGAAGACCGGCAACAGCGAACCGGCACTAGCTGGAGCGACGGCCGCATCGATGGCACTCGTCTGGGCGTGGGCTGGGCTCTCGATGCTCGTGACGTACCAGCTGTTCCTGAGCTGGCACGAGTGGTGGCAGTACGTACTCGCCGGCGTCGGCGTCGCGGCGCTGAGCCTCGGCTTTGCATCGATGATGGCCAAGGACGACGCGGCAGGGCGACGCGACGAGACACTGCTCAACGTGGCACGCTATCTCACGATCGCGCAGTTCGTGGGCATGATCATCGCGATGGTGGGCATGGTCGTCGACAACAAGATGCCGCGCGATCCGAGCGAGCCCGACTGGGCAGCGAACGCGATCTTCTTTTTCGGTGCTGCGGCGCTGGCGGTGATCAGCGCGAATGCGCTGTGGGGACCGTCGCCGCGCCGCGCCTGATGGGCGGTCGCTGGTCGCTTTGCGAATGACGGGATCCCGCATGCGAAAACGAATGCTGTCGATATTGCTGCTGGCCGGGGCGCTGAGCGTCGGAATTGCGATCCTCGCGGCCGCCCGGAGGTCGGAGGCGACTCTGGCGTTGGCGGCGCTGCTCTTTGCGCTGCAGGTGCTCGTTGTGCTGTTGCGCACCAACGTGCCGCTGTGGCGCGGCAGCGCCGGCGCGGATGCCGGATGGGCGTGGGACAACTCGGTTTTGACCGCGATCAGCTACGCCTGGGGCGCGGCAGTCATGCTGACCGTCTATCCGCTCGGCGGGCTCGTGTGGCGGCACTGGTGGCAGTACGGCCTCGGGATGGCGCTGCTAGCCGCGGGAACGCTGGTGGTGGCTGGCTATCTGGTAGGTGCGCGTAAGCCGCATGACGATGGGCGCGGGCTAGTCGTGTTGATGCGCATGACGGTGGGGCTGGTGGTCGCCGTGGTGGCGTCGCTCGTCTATCTCGTCGCTTCTGGGAAGCTCGCGACGCCGAAGGATGACTGGGCGGCGAATGTGGTGTTCATCACCGGAGGCGTGACAGTGCTCGCGATTTCGCTGGCATCGCTGCTGAGCTATCGACGCGTCGGCGCAGTAGCAGCCTAACGCAAGCCTAGCGCTGGCAGCGCGGGCAATAGAACGTCGAGCGGCCGGCCTGCACGATGCGCTTGACGACACCGCCGCATCCCTTGCGCTGGCACGGCTTGCCCTCGCGGCCGTAGACGGCAAGCGAGTGCTGGAAATAGCCGAGTTCGCCATCGGCGTTGCGGTAATCGCGCAGCGTCGAGCCTCCGGCCTTGATCGCATCCTCCAGTACCGCGCGGATTGCCTTGACCAGGTCACGCGCGCGATCGTTGGGTTTGCCGTTCTTGTCGCCGAGCGTCGCCGCTCCGCGTTTTGGCGACAGCCCCGCGCGGTAGAGCGCTTCGCAGACGTAAATGTTGCCGAGTCCGGCGATGATGCGCTGATCTGACAGGAAGGCCTTGAGGTTGACGCGCTTGCCGCGCGCTCGCTGCGCCAGATACTCGGCGCTCAATCCGCTGCCGAGGGGTTCGACGCCGAGGTGATGCAAGAGCGGGTGCTCGGCGAGCTCCGCCTCGGGGATCAGCATCATGAAGCCGAAGCGACGCGGGTCGTTGTAGGTGACCGTCGCGCCGCCGCGCATGTGGAAGACGAGGTGATCGTGCGTGCCGCGAAGACGATCGCCCGAGGTATCAACGCCGCCGTTAACCGTCGCCGGGAGTGGCCGGCGATTGCGTGCAGACGGCTCGTGTACGGTGAAGCAACCGGTCATGCCGAGGTGCATAAGCAGCACGTCGCCGCCCGACAGGTGCGCCAGCAAATACTTACCGCGGCGCTCAAGACGCAGAACCTTCCGGCCGCGCAGCCGGGCGGGGAAGTCCTCAGGCAGCGGAAAACGCAGGTCCGGCCGGTGCTGCTCGACGCTGGCGAACGCCTTGCCTTCCAGCGCCGGCAGAAGGCCGCGCCGCACGATCTCGACCTCGGGTAGCTCAGGCATCAGAGGGTATATGTGTCGCTGGGGGAGGCTGGAGGACCAGCATAGCGCTGGCCACCCCGCTTAGCTATTCTCGGGAGCATGAGCGAGCAACCCCCGCAAGACACCAGTACCAGCTTCGGCTTCCGGCCGGTCGATGAGACCGAGCGCCAGGGCCTCGTCAATCGCGTGTTCGCGAACGTCGCCGAGCGCTACGACGTGATGAACGATCTGATGTCGGGCGGCCTGCATCGGCTGTGGAAGCGCGACCTGATCAGCGAGCTCAATCCTCCTAGAGGCGAGAGCGCGTTTCGCCTGCTCGACGTTGCCGGCGGCACGGGAGACATCAGCCTGCGCTACGCGCGGGCGAGCGGCTCCAACGCTACCGCAGTGTTGTGCGACATCAGCCCGGACATGCTGGCGGTCGGACAGCGGCGCGTTGCCGAGGCGGGGTTGGAGAGCCGCATCGAGCTGGTGGAAGGGAATGCCGAGACGCTGCCGTTCCCCGATCGCTCGTTCGACGCCTACACGATCGCGTTCGGCATTCGTAACGTCACGCACATCGACCGGGCGCTGGCGGACGCGTTTCGGGTGCTGAAGATCGGCGGCCGCTTCCTGTGCCTGGAGTTCTCCGAGGTGCAGGTGCCGATCCTCGACCGGCTGTACGACTTCCATTCGTTCGAAGTCATCCCGCGGCTCGGACAAGCGGTGGCGGGAGATGCGGAGTCCTATCGCTATCTCGTCGAGAGCATCCGCAAGTTTCCGAAGCAGGAGCGATTTGCGGAGATGGTGCGCGCGGCCGGCTTCAGCCGCGTGACCTACCGAAACCTCACCGGCGGCGTTGCTGCGATCCACTCGGGCTGGAAGATCTAGCCCGAGACGATCATCATCACTACTCGACTTGCGCCGCGGCGATGAACAGCGCGTCGATCTGTGCGCCCGAGAGACCGAGCGCTGGCGCCAGCTCGGCGATGAACACACTGTCACGCAGCCAGACTGTTGCATACTCCCACGCGATCTTTGCCGCCGGCGCCACCTCGAGCGAACTCATCTGCGCATCGATGTCGTCGAGCAGGCCAGCATCGAGCAGCGCGATGCGCGCCTGATAGGCGGTGATCTCGTGCGGCACCTCGGGCGCCGGCGTCACGTAGTCTGCGATCTCGACGCCCTGAACGGTCATGTCGGCGTAGAAGCGATGCGTGACCGGCACGCTCCAGGGTTTGCCGTCAATATCGACGAGAACGTTGCGGTGCTCGGCGTCGGCCCAGCGTGCATTCGAATAGCTCGCCATCACAGCCTCGCATCGAAAACGACGTAGCTTGTGTTGGCGGTCGTGAAGCGGGGCTGGCCGCACTTGGCATTGGTCATTGTCGTCGGACCTGTCTGGAAAGCCATGCCGGTGACCAACCCGGAGGTGAACAGAAACGACAGTCCGCTGACGGTGGCAGAGACGCCGGCGGTGCAGTCGCCGATGACCGTCATGTCGTTGTACGACAGCGCCGGATCGCTTCGAAATGGCGCCGGGAAAACCCATGCAACCGCAAGGTTTGTCGTGTTCGAGGTCTGCCCGGCCGGGCCGCGCCCGCCAGCGGTCGAAGACGTAAGCTTCAGGTAGTAGCGCGCGCACTGGACGAAATCGGCGGTGTAGTCGGGCAGCTCCCACGTGGGGGCTTTCCCGGTCGCGGCAGCGTCGAGGTAGAAGCCGAGTTCGCCGAACTCGAACACGGCCGAGCCGGCGCCCATGCCGTTGGAGACGCCGGAGGTGCCGAGAATGTTGCCGGCCTGCCAGCCGGTCGTGCCCTGAAAGGTCGTACCGCAGGCAAGGACGATGCGGACCTCGATGCCGACGCCGTTGTCCTTGAGCCACGTGCCCGACGTATCGCCGGGGACGGCAATTGTAATGATCTCATCGGTATTGGCGGAGGCCGGCGAAAACGTCGCGACGTAGGAGCGGTTCGTCGCGCTGTTGGTCAGGCTCACTGCGTAGGTGCCGGATGGCCCCTTGAACGCGAAACGGATGACCGCCTGCCGGGCAGCCGCGGCGCCCCAGAGGAAGTCGGCGACGTTCAGACCTTCGAGCCGCGTACGCAAGTGGAGGTACTCGCCAGCGGCCAGCGAACTATCCGCTGTGGTGATGGTGATGCGCGCGCGGTCCTTGGCGCCGCCGGGCGTCGTCACCTGCACGCGCTGCGCGGTGATGGTGCCCGCCGAGGTGACGCGGTGCACCGAAAACTGATCGGCGACGTAGTAGGCATCCGTCGTGCCGGAGGTGTTGCCGTTCTCCTGGCTGACCTGCAGGGTGCCGTTGACGGCGCGATTGCGCGCGCCGCCCACCGAGGTGAAGGGCAAGCTGACGGCGCCGGTGGAGCGGTTGATGACGAGCGCTTCCTTCCAGGCCGACCCGTCGGCGCTGACCTTGAAGTGGAAGTCGTCGTCGCCGGCGAGGCCGAGCTCGGCGCGCCCCGAGAAGCCGGTCTGGTAGAGCATGCTCGCGGTGTTGCCCGCCGCCGCCTTGTTGAGCTTGAGCTGATGCCCCGCGCCGTCGTGGTTTAGCAGCGTCGAAGGCGCGTTCAGCGACAGGCGGTTGGTCGCGTCCGCCGTGGCGCCGTTGATGGCGACGGTGTCGAAGTCCGGATCGGGGTCGGGATCGCCGCCACCGCCGCCGCCTGCCGTCAGCGCCGACCACGCCGAGCCGTCCCAGACGACCGCAACATCCTCGTCGGCGACCCAGGCGATCCAGCCCTCGACAGGCGGATAGAACATCCACGCGCCGTCCTGATGCGCCGCGATCTCGGAGGCGTGCCCGCTCCAGGCGCCGGTCGGACTCGCGGCGACGATGTAGCGCGCGCCCTCGGCAGGTGAACCCGGAGGAGCGCTCAGGCCGCGGTCGAGCACCGAGAGCTGCACGAGCGCATCAAGCGCGCGGATGGCCTCGTTGTGGGTGACGTGCTTCTGGGACTGGGCTGCCATGATGTACGGCAGGCCGAGGTTGGGCGTCTCGTCCAAACTATCCTCGCAACGCAAAACTCGTTGCGCGAAAATAGGCTCGGTCGCGACGCGCGGGGATATTGACG
>CALRVN010000007.1:0-24452 GCA_943371625.1 Hyphomicrobium sp. CS1GBMeth3 | reverse complement strand
GTGCTCTTGGCCACTTATGGGCAACTGGCCGTAAGCTGCTCCCGTGGCTTGGCATTCACAAGATGAGGACGTTCCGAGGACTGTGGATTATCAGCCGAGTGTGGCCCACCAGTTGCGGATCGGAGACGGTGACGCCCCGCGTTTACCTCGTGCGCCGTTCTGGCTCCTAACCGTCACCAAGCTGGCTTAATCCTCGGCAGTATGTTGCGGCTGGCGTTGGGAAATGAGGCCACCAGTGGAAGATACGTCGCGCGTACTGATCATTCGGGAAGACACGTTCCTCAAGGGCGGCATCCAAAACGCGGGGCGCATCGAGGTCTTCGGCTACGTCGAGGGAGAGGTCGAAGGCGACCTCCTGATCGTGCAGCCGGGCGGCCGCTGCTTCGGCCGGGTCAAGGTCGAGCAGGCTGATATCCGCGGCACGTTGCAAGGCGATGTCGTCGTGCGCCAGCTGATCACCGTCCGCAACGGAGGCGAGGTCACCGGCAACGTGAAGTACGGCAAGCTCGCCATGGAGATGGGTGGTCAACTGACCGCCGAGATGCGCAACATCCCGCCGTCCATCGCGGGAGATCTCGACCTCGCAGTGGATCGCGGCAAGGCCGTGCGCATCACGCTGCAGGATCTGTCCGCCGTCGATCCCGACGACAACGCCGATCAGCTCACCTTCACCGTTTCGCAGGTGAGCAACGGCTTCGTCGCGCTGACCAGCGATCCGGTGCGTCCGGTCGATACCTTCACGCAGAACGATCTCGAGCAGGGAACCGTCCTCTTCCGCCACGACGGCACCAACAATCCGCGCGCGAGCTTCGCGGTGGTCGTCGCCGATCGCGCCGGCGCCACGTCGGGCGCCGCGCAAATGGTCAACGTCGCGGTGAGATAGCCGGCGGACTGACTGTCAGCGAAGCTCAGTCGCTCGCTTTGCCGAAGCGCTTGCGCAACGCCACCTTGGCCTGCTCGAGCGCCGTGCGGTCGCTGCCGGAAAGATTGTTGCCGGCGCGATTGATGTAGAAATCCAGCATCGACATCGCCGTGCGGTAGGCGTCGTGCGAACCGCGCTTCGGATCTTCGGCCGAGTGCTGCAGGGCGGCCGCGATGACCTCCGGATCCGCCGACTTGAACGTCCCCGGCGGAAGCGCGAAGGGGTGGTCGTGCTCAGTCACCTCGTGTGACCACTTTTCTTGTTTTTCTGCCATGGGAGACCTCGGGCTGTTCAAGTCGTCCACTCAGACATGGACGCGGAAAGACCGGGTAAGGGGGCTTATGCGCATTTAGTGCAAATACTGTTCGGGGCCAGCGGCCGACGAGCCAAATCGGCGCTATGATGCACTCCTTTAACTAAGGAGGGGGAGCCGGGATGCGCATATTCCGCTGGATCGCCGGATTGGCACTGTTGGTCTGCCTCTTGCCCTACTTCTGCATACTCGCCGCGGAGATTTGGGGACGCATCGTTGGCTGCGAGGTGGGGATCGATACTGTCCACCCGTGTATCGTCAACGGAGCCGATATCGGGCAGAACCTCACGGTGTTGGGTTCCATGGGGTGGTTCGCCTTCGTCACGACGCCGCTGATCCTCGGCATCGTTCTCGTCTGGGTGCTGGTCGAGTTGATCAGCTGGGCATCAAAGCGCGGCTCCTCCGGCGCCTAAATGCAAGGCGCCCCTGCTCACTTGCAGCGCAGGAAGTCCCGGGGGCCGCCGCTGTCGGTGAACGTCAGCGTGTCACCCGACAGCGTCAGGCCGAAATCGTACGGCATCGCTCCGCCTTCGACGGTACATTCGGCCGCGATCTTCCATTCGCTGTTGCCGCCGGTCACCGACTTGAACGCGCAATGGCTCTCGTGCTGGTCATAACGATCCTTCGCAATGACCAGCGGAGCGTTCGCGGTTTCCTGCGCTGCGCCGCAATTCGCCGGATCGAGCGACCACTTGCCGACGAACGCCGGGTCCTCTGCGCGCGCCGCGCTGGCGAGCACCGTTGCCGCGATGAATACCGCCGTGACGCGAGTGATTGTCATGAGCATCGTGCTGGCGTCCTCCTGAACAGCATCCAAAAAACTCTAGTGGTTGATCCTGGTTCAACCAAGGCCAGCAGGCCCTACGGCGTGAGTTGCTTGCCCAGCTTGCCAGCGAGGTGCTGCGTGAATTGCCACGCGACGCGCCCCGATCGCGCCCCGCGCGTCACACTCCACTCCAGCGCCTCGCGCACAAGCTCTGCATCGGCGACCCCCAGCCCATAGTGCACGGCATAGCTCCGCACCATCTCCAGGTACTGATCCTGGCTGCCGTTGTGAAACCCGAGCCAGAGCCCGAAGCGGTCCGACAGCGACACCTTCTCCTCCACCGCCTCGGACGGATTGATCGCCGTGGATCGCTCGTTCTCGACCATCTCCCGCGGCATCAGGTGCCGGCGGTTGGAGGTTGCGTAGAATATGACGTTGTCGGGACGCCCTTCGATACCGCCCTCCAGCACCGCCTTCAGCGATTTATAGCTCGTATCGTCCTTGTCGAACGACAGGTCGTCGCTGAAGACGATGAACCGGTGCGCACTGCCGCGCATGGCCGCGAGGCACTTCGGCAGCGTGGAGATGTCCTCGCGGTGAATCTCGACCAGCTTCAGGTCGCCGCCAGCGCCCGCAAGCTCTTTGCCCAGCCGCTGGCGGATGTCGGCGTGAACCGCCTTCACCAGCGAGGACTTGCCCATCCCGCGCGCGCCCCACAGCAGCGCATTGTTGGCCGGCAGGCGGCGGGCAAAACGTTCAGTATTCGCGACCAGCTGCGGCGCGACGTTCTCAACGCCCTTGAGCAGTTTCAGCGGCACACGATTGACGTGCGCGACCGGCTCGAAGCGCTCCGCGTCGGCGTGCCAGACGAACGCCTCTGCGCCCTTGAAATCCGGCGCTGTCGGGATCGGAGGCGAGAGGCGCTCCAGCGCGGCAGTGAGACGCTCCAGGCGCTCGATCAGGGCGGCTTCTGTGTTCATTATCAAGTCTCGTATTTTCGGAGCCCGTGGCGCTTTTTACTTGCCGGAACAGGGCCGCAGCTTCTATAGCGCCCGAACGTGTGAAGCCATCACAAATTGTGGCGCCGCACCATTTGGCCCTGCTGTTGCAAAGGCGCCGTCGACCACTATAGTCGCGGCACTTTCAGGCAGAGCCGGATGCGCACGGCTGCGCTCGCGCAGAATTGGCCAGCTGTTGCCCAACACCCGCTACTGAGGAAGCACGCATGTTTATTACGCCAGCATATGCCCAAGCCGCGGGAGCGAGCGACCCGTTTACCGGGCTGCTGATCCCGATGCTGGCCATGGTCGTGATCTTCTACTTCCTCGTCATCCGTCCGCAGCAGCAGCGCGCCAAGCAGCACCGCGAGCTGGTCAATCAGGTGCGCCGCGGCGACACGGTCGTCACTTCGGGCGGCTTCGTCGGCAAAGTCGTCAAGGCTTCCGACACCTCCGACGAGGTCGAGGTGGAGCTGTCCGACAACCTGCGCGTTCGCGTCGTCAAGTCGACGCTCGCAGACGTGCGCGGCAAGGGCGATACGGCGGCCAAGGAGACGGCGTAACGTCTCGCGCCGGATGTCCGCAAACAAGATTGGTTGACAGATGCTGCACTTCGAACGCTGGAAGATCGTCGCCGTCGTTTTAGTCTGCCTCGCAGGCGTGCTGTTCACGTTGCCCAACTTCTTCGCCAAGGAGACGGTGGAGAAGTGGCCGTGGTGGCTGCCGCACAAGCAGCTTCCGCTCGGCCTCGACTTGCAGGGCGGCGCGCATCTCCTTCTCGCCATGGACACCAAGGAGCTGGAGAAGGATTGGCTGACCAACCTGCGCGATGACTCGCGCAAGCAGCTGCGTGAGGCGAAGATCGGCTTCACCGGTCTCGGCGTGGTCGGCAATGCCGTGCAGGTTAAGGTCACGAAGCCCGAAGATCTGGAACCCGCCGTCACGGCACTCAAGAAGCTCATTCAGCCCATCGGCAGTTCGCTCATGGGCTCCGGCGGCAGCGACCTCGTCGTCACGTCGACCCCGCCCGATACCATCTCCATCGCTCCGACGCCCGCCGGCATGCAGCATCGCGTAAGCAGCGCCGCCAGCGCCTCGATCGAGACGGTCGACCGTCGCGTCAACCAAATGGGCACGTCTGAATCGACCGTCGTTCGCCAGGGCAGCGACCGTATTCTCGTACAGTTTCCCGGCCTGAAGGACACCAAGCAGCTCAAGGACCTGATTGGCCAGACCGCAAAGCTGACCTTCCACGCCGTACATCCTTCGACGACGGCCGAGGAAGCCAAGCAGACGCGCGCGCCGCTCGGTTACAAGGTCTATCCGGGCGTCGACGGCGAATCCGAAGGAGGCCGAACCTATCTCTTGCAGGAAGCACCGATCGTCTCCGGCGAAGATCTCACCGACGCCCAGCCCGGCTTCGAGCAGCGCACCAACGAGCCGATCATCTCGTTCCGCTTCAACCAGTCCGGCTCCCGCAAGTTCGGCAACTTCACCAAGGACAACGTCGGCCAGCCGTTCGCCATCGTGCTCGACGACAAGGTGCTGTCTGCTCCTGTGATCCGCGAGCCGATCCTCGGTGGCTCCGGACAGATCTCCGGCAGCTTCACCGTTGATAGCGCCAGCACGCTCGCCGTTCAGCTCCGCTCCGGCGCCCTGCCGACCAAGCTCACGGTCGTCGAGGAGCGCACCGTCGGTCCCTCGCTCGGCGCCGACTCGATCGAAGCGGGCAAGCTCGCAGGCCTCGTCGGCTGTCTCTCGACCGCGATCCTGACCATCGCCGCCTACGGCACCTTCGGTGTTTTCGCCGTGATCGGCCTCATCGTCCACGGCTTCTTGATCATCGCCCTGATGACGGTGATCGGCACCACGTTGACGTTGCCAGGTATCGCTGGCTTCGTGTTGACGATCGGCATGGCCGTCGACGCCAACGTGCTCATCTACGAGCGCATCCGCGAGGAGCTGCGCAACGGCAAGACGGCCATCGCGGCGATCGACCAGGGCTTCCAGCGCGCCTGGATCACCATTCTGGACAGCCAGCTGACGACCATGGCCGCCGCCGTGATCATGTTCTGGCTCGGCTCCGGTCCTATCCGCGGCTTCGCCGTAACCCTGACTATCGGCATTCTGACGTCCGTGTTCGCCGCCGTCACCGTGACGCGCCTGCTCGTCTCGCTCTGGATCAAGAGCAAGGGTAAGCAGCGTATCGTCGAAGTGCCGGTCTAGAGAGGCAAGCGATGTTCTTTCCCTTCCCAGACTTCAAGGGCTTCGACTTCTTCCCGCACAACACGCGGCTGCCGTTCATGCGGTACAAGGGGCTGTGCCTTCTGATCTCGCTGATCTGCATGGCCGTGTCGCTCGGGCTCTTTTTCACCAAGGGCCTCAACTATGGCGTCGATTTCGTCGGCGGCTCGCTCATCGAGGTCCAGCACAAGAACGGCCCGGCCGATCTCTCCGACATGCGCGAGAAGCTGAACGGCCTCGGCATTGGCTCGGTGCAGATCCAGAGCTTCGGCGCCGACACTGACGTTCTGATCCGCGTCGAGCAGCAGAAGGGCGGCGAAGCCGAACAGCAGGTGGCAATGAAGAAGGTCGTCGATACGCTCGGCGCCGAATTCACCCAGCGTCGCATCGAGGTCGTCGGCCCGGCTGTATCGAGCGAGCTGCGTCGTACCGGCATAATCGCGGTCCTCGCCTCGCTGCTTGCCGTTTCGGCGTATGTATGGTTCCGCTTCGAATGGCAGTTCGCCGTTGGCTGCGTTCTCTCGCTCCTTCACGACGTGCTCGTGATCGTCGGTATCTTCTCGGCGCTATCGCTCGAGTTTGACCTCTCCATCGTTGCAGCGTTGCTGACCGTTCTCGGCTACTCGGTCAACGACAGCGTCGTTGTCTCTGACCGCATCCGCGAGAACCTGCGTAAGTACAAGCGCATGGATCTCACTGAGTTGCTCAATATCTCGATCAACGAGACGCTGTCGCGCACCATCCTCACCGGCGTAACCGCCATCGCCGGCATCATGGCGTTGCTGATTTTCGGCGGCGAGGTGATCCGCAACTTCTCCATGACGATGCTGCTCGGCATCGTCATCGGCACCTATTCGTCCATCTTCATCGCCGCGCCGCTGCTGGGCTATCTCGGCGTCAAGCGCGACACCGTCGGCTCGACGCCGGCGTCGAAGGAGACAGGCCCCGTCATCGCTCCGGCCAGCGCCGCCGGTGCCGATCGCGCCAAGGCCGCTGCGAAGGCGCGCCGCTGACGTTTCCGCCCGGGTAAGCCATGCCGCAATCGAGCAAGGCATTCTTTCCCGGGCGCGCTCCGATAGATGCTTACGGCAACGGTGGCTTCCGCTTCGCCGACATGAGCCACCGCGGCTCGCTCATCATCGTGCCGAGCGGCATCTACGGCTGGGATGTCGCCGATCTCGATGACCTCGTGCCCGAGAGCTGCGAGAGGTTCATCGCCGAGCTGCAGCGCCCGTCCTTTGTGCTTCTCGGAACCGGGACCGAGCACCGGATGCCGTCCGAACCCATTCGCCGCTTCTTTGCCGAAGCCGGCATCGGCCTCGAGCCGATGAGCACGGGCGCCGCCGCGCGCACGTATAATGTGCTGCTGGCCGAACGCCGCGATTTCGGCGCCGGTCTGATCGCCGTCGACTGACAGTACCGCGCAAGGGCGCCCACATGCCTGAAGCAAGAGAGGTTGACCAGGCAGACGAGGTGCGCCGCGCCGCGCGCGAACTCGACCACGACCGCTATCTGGCGGCGCTTCTTGCGCCTCGCGCGGCACGCGATGGCTTGCTCGCCATCGCGGCGTTCCACGGCGAGATCGCCCGCATACCGGCCACCGTCGCCGAGCCGACCATCGCCGCCATCCGCCTGCAATGGTGGCGCGACCAGCTCGATGATACTTCAGCGCATAGTGCGCAGGTCATCAATGCCCTGCGCCGCGCGCTTGCCCGACATCAGGGCGCCATTCGCGACGCCGCCGCCATCGTCGACGCCTACGAGGAGTTGCTGCAACCCGGCGCGCTCAGCGCCCCTGGTGCCGTCGCGTCCTTCGCCGAGCAGAGCCACGGCACCGCGTTTCGCTTGGCCGCGCGCGTGCTCGGCGCTTTCGCGAATGAAGCGGCAGCCCAACTTATCACCGCCGCCGCCCAATCTTACGGACGCGTCCAGCTTCTGCGCGTCCTGCCGGTCCTGCTGCACCGTGGACACCAGCCCTTCGATATCGCCCCCGGCGCCGATTGGACCCCGCTCATCGACCGCGAGCTGGCAGAGGCTCGCTCCAATTTCGCGGAGGTGCGGCGACTTGCTCCCCTGTCTTCGCCAACCATTCGTCAGGCGATCCTCCCTGTCGCCCTCGTTGAGCCCTATTTGAAGGCTTTGCAGGGACTTGGCTCCAAGCTCGCCTTTCAGCAGGCAACGATTTCGCCCCTCTCGCGTGTATGGCGGATCTACCTCGCGAAAAGGCGCCAACGCTTCTAGTCCGCAGAGGACGAGGGGGATCGCAGATGTCGCGAACGGCAGCCCACCATGCGGCGCTGCTCGTACTGGCCTGGGCGTTAAGCGCGCCGGGCTTCGCCCAAGTTGCGCCCGAGGCCCCGGCGACGACACCCCAGACCGCACCGGCGCTGACGCCCGAGGCTGCGCCGACGATGGCGCCTGCCGCGGCGCCGCCGGTCGCAGCTGCGCCTCCCGCCGCGCCTCTGCCGGTTCCGAAGATCGTGTGGCGGGTCGAGAATTCCTTCCGCTTCTTCTCCGATGCAGCCGACACCGAGGTGCACCGCGCTACGTTCGTCGCCCTGCCACCAGAAGATCAGCTTCAGCATCCCATCGTCGCCGCCGAACAGGCGCTGAGCGCCCGCCACGAAAACGGCTGGGCCGAGACGATGTTTCGCGACACCTGCTGGAACGCGCGCACCAACCGCTTCGCGTGCAAGGACGGCGGCAGCTATATCAATCCCAAATCCCATCGCGTCGTGCTGCGCATTGACGGCATCGACGAAGCCGCCGGTCTCACCTGCACATGGCTGACCGCGCCCCGCGGCGGCGCCTTGCGCGGTGACGCGGTCACGCAGGCGTGCAGCGAGGAAGCCCACTTCGACATCCAGTATCCGGCAGGCGCCAGCGTCTCCGTCGAGGTCGGCGGCCGCGAGATCGCCACCGCCGAGGTCAAGGTGCACGACCTGCTCATCGTCGGCATGGGCGACAGCTTCGCGTCCGGCGAAGGCAATCCCGATGTGCCCGTCCACTTCTCGCGCGAGCGCACCGCCGACTACGGCGCGCGTTCAGGCTCGAGAGACCTCACGGGTTATCCTGCGCGCGTCGGACCGTGGAAGCAGATCGGCGATAAGGCGTTCATCGAGGAGAACGCGCGCTGGATCGACCAGGGCTGTCACCGCTCGCTCTATTCACATCAGCTGCGCGCCGCCTTGCAGCTTTCGATTGAGGACGATCATCGTTCGGTGACGTACGTCGGCGTCGCCTGCTCGGGCTCAGAGGTCACATTCGGCCTCTTCCTGCGCTACGCCGGCAACGAATGGGTGCCGAACCCTTCCGACATGTCGCAGATCTCCGCCGTCGCCGCCGCCCAGTGCGACAACCGTGACGCCCCCATGCAGGACCTCCCCGAGGCCTATCACATGGACGGCACCATCCCGGAGCTGCAGGGCGGCCTCGTGCTGCGCAAGTGCGACCCGATCAACGCTCGCAAGATCGACCTGATGTTCGTCTCGGTTGGCGGCAACGACGTCGGCTTCTCGCGCCTTCTCGCCAATTCCATCCTGTCGGATGAATCGACGCTGCGAAAGCTCGGCGGCTGGTTCGGTCAGGTGCACGATCTCAAAGATGCGAACCTCGGCCTCGACGCGCTGACCTTGCGCTACAAGTCGCTCAACCGCGCCATCCACTACCTGCTGCACATTCCCTGGGAGCAGTCCGACCGCGTGCTCCTGACCGCCTATCCTGGCCTCGCGATGCAAGGCGACGGCACCAGCACCTGTCCCGATGGCGTCGAAGGTATGGACGTGCTTCCGGACTTCCAGGTGAGCGAAGCCAAGCTTCGCGTCGGAACCTGGATCGCCGACAAGCTCAATACCGGGATGAAAGAGGCCGCCGAGCACTATCAGTGGACCTTCGTCGACAGCCACCGGCGCGACTTCCTCGGCCGCGGCATCTGCGCAGGCACGACCTACGACGGCGCCGACATCGCCGACGATCTGCGTCTGCCGCGCAAGACCGCCGACGGATGGCGTCCCTACAACCCGGCTGACTTCAAGGCCTACGCTTCGCGCCAGCGCTGGTTCCGCACCCCCAACGACGCCTTCATGACTGGCAACTTCCATGTCGCCCAGTCGCTGCTGCAGAAGGTGCTCAAGCTCGACGCGTTCGCCTGGTTCCAGCTCGTGCTCGCCGCGACCTATTCCGGCGCCTTCCATCCAACTGCAGAAGGGCAGGCGGCGATTGCCGATGCCGTCGCGCACAAGGCACGCGACGTGCTGGCCAAGTACGGTCAGGGCCCCGAGAAACCGCCGCCCGCCGTCGACCCGATCGGAAGCTTCATCGGCCTTCAGTAAATTATTCTGCGGCGGCCGGTACCGCGGCGCCCACGAGCCAACGATCGATGTCCGCGAGCGCGCGCACGCTCATCGCGCGCTTCTTCGGCCGCCCGCGATCCTTGCCCTTGAGCCGTTTGCCGTCGGCATCCGTCCCCGATGTCTCGATCTCCGGCAGCAGCCCGTAGTTGATGTTCATCGGCTGGAACGATGTGCGCCCGCCGCCCTCCTCGGTCGAAAGATGCCCGCCTGTGATGTGCCCGATCAATGCACCGAGCGCCGTCGTCACGGGCGGCGCGGTGATCTCCCGCCCGAACCGTTCAGCTGCCGCGAACCGCCCCGCCAGCAAACCGATCGCGGCGCTCTCGACGTAGCCTTCGACTCCCGTGATCTGACCGGCAAACCGCAGCCGTGGCGCCGCCTTGAGACGCAGCGCGCCATCGAGCAGCTTCGGTGAATTGATGAATGTATTGCGATGCAGCCCGCCGAGCCGCGCGAACTCCGCCTCCTGCAAACCCGGGATCATGCGGAAGACACGAACCTGCTCGGCATGCTTCAGCTTGGTCTGGAAGCCGACCATGTTCCACAGCGTGCCGAGCGCATTGTCCTGCCGCAGCTGCACCACCGCGTGTGGCCACCGCCCCGTGCGCGGATCATCGAGGCCAACCGGCTTCATCGGACCATAGCGCAGCGTTTCGCGCCCGCGCTCCGCCATCACCTCGACCGGCAGGCAACCGTCAAAGTAGGGCGTCGATGCCTCCCACTCCTTGAAGCTCGTCTTGTCGCCGGCGAGCAGCGCATCGATGAACGCCTCGTACTCTTCGCGCGTCATCGGGCAATTGAGATAGTCGGCGCCGGTGCCGGCCGGACCGGCTTTGTCGTAGCGCGACTGGAACCACGCGATCGATGTGTCGATCGACTCGCGATGCACCACGGGAGCGATGGCGTCGAAGAAGGCGAGATCGCTTTCGCCGGTAAGCGCGCGCACGGCAGAGCTGAGTTCCGGCGAGGTGAGGGGACCCGTTGCGATGACGACGCTGTCCCATTCCTCGGGCGGCAATCCAGCCACCTCGCTCCGTTCCAGCGTCACAAGCGGATGCTGCGCAAGGCGCTCCGTCACTTCCGCCGCGAACGCGTCGCGGTCGACCGCAAGCGCGCCGCCCGCGGGCAGCTTGTGCTTGTCGCCCGCCGATAAAATGAGCGAACAAGCCCGGCGCATCTCCTCGTGCAGCAGGCCGACGGCATTGTATTCCCAGTCGTCCGACCGAAACGAATTCGAGCAGACGAGCTCGGCGAGGTGTTCCGTCTTATGCGCATCGGTCATCCGGACGGGACGCATCTCGTGCAGCACGACGGGCACGCCGGCAGACGCGATCTGCCAAGCGGCCTCCGAGCCGGCGAGGCCCCCGCCAACGACGTGAATGGGCTTTTTCTCTTGCATGGCGCCGGAACCTAGAGCAAAGCCCCGCCTGCCTCAATGCGGGCAACCTTAATCTCTGGCCGGCAAAGAGGGGCCGCATTCCAGTCATTGTTTTGAGCCCGTCGCCCCGATATCGTCCGATCCGAACAAAGCCGCCGATCAGCCCTGCCCGCGAAACACCCAGGACCGACCATGTCACGCTACGTAAAGCGCCTAGACCGCGACCTCGTGCGCTGGCGTGAAGCTGGCTGGATCACCACCGACGGCGAGACGTCGATCCGTCGCGATCTCGCGGCCACTGCCGGCAACCATAAGCTCGATCTCGCCACGGCGCTTGGCATCCTCGGCGCCGTCCTCATCGGCTTCGGCGCTATGAGCTTCGTCGCCGCTCATTGGGACGAGATGCCCCGGCTGTTCCGTCTCGCACTCATCTTCGGCGCGCTCTTTGGCTCTTACGGCGTCGCGGGCGTCCTGTTCGATCGCAATCACCCGACCTTCGCCCACGCAGCCATCCTCACAGGCGTGTCGATCTTCGGCGCCGGCATCATGCTCATCGCGCAGATGTTCCACATCGAGGGACATCCCCCCGATGCCGTGCTCACCTGGGCCCTCGGCGCGCTCTTGGCTGGCGTCCTCCTCAAGTCCAACCCCGCGCTCGCCGTCGCGATGCTTCTCGTGTGCCTATGGAGCAGCTGGGAGATGACCGACAGCGGCGACACGCACTGGCCGTTCCTGCTGGGCTGGGCAGCCGTTACGGCAGCGATCGCATGGCAGCGCTGGGTGCCGGGCCTCCACCTCGCTGCGATCGCCATGGCGGTGTGGATCATCACCCTTGGCTACACGCTCGTTCACGGCAACGGGCACGGCATCGTCGTCGGCATCGGTCTGCTGATCGCGGCAGCGGGTGTCGCCGCGCCGGTCGCCGATGAGCGGCTGTCCGGCTGGTCCACGTCGATCATCGCTTACGGCATGAGCATCGCCTACGCAGGATTGTTCGCCCTGCAGTTCATCAAAGATCCGCAGCTCGATAGCCTCATTCTCCTGGCCATCCTGAGCCTCGCTCTCGTCCTCGGCGGCATCGCCCTCGGTCTGAAGCTCGGTAGCCCGGCGTTGCTGTGGCTGAGCTATGCCGGCTTCTCGATCGAGGTGCTCGGCATCTACTTCAAGACCGTCGGTACCTTGCTCGGCTCGTCGCTGTTCTTCCTGTCGGCCGGCGTCCTCGTCATCGTGCTGTCGGTCCTCGCCTATCGCCTGCACGCGCGCGTCAAGCCGCAACTGGAGCCGTCATGACCCCGCAGCGCCGCAACCTCTGGCTGGCAATTGCCGCCGTCGCCGTCGGCCAGGCTCTAGTGCTCGGCTGGATGATTTGGGACCGCACTTCGCTGCTCGCCAACGGCCGCGAGGTCGTGCTCGAGGTCATTCCCGTCGATCCGCGCAGCCTCTTCCGCGGCGACTACGTGGTCCTCGGCTACGACATATCGAGCTTCAAGTTGCCGCCAGGCTCCACGCCGCCGAATCGTAACGACCCGTTCTACATCACCCTCCGCAAGGGCACGGGCGACCACTGGCAGGCTGTGGCAGGCGCAACCGAACCGCCTGCGCAGGTCGGCCCCGACGAGGTCGTCATCAAAGGCCATGTCACCTACACCACCGTTCCGGCCTCCGAGCAGAGCCAGGAGCCCGTCGCTGTTGGGCTGCACTACGGCATCGAAAGCTTCTTCGTGCCCGAGGGCACGGGCCGCGAGCTGGAGAAAATGGTCGGCGAAAAGAAACTCTCGGCCATTATTGCAGTCGGCTCCGGCGGCGACGCCGCGATCAAGGGCCTGATCACCGAAGGAAAGCGCGTCTACGACGAGCCGCTGCTGTAAGTCGGCCGCCTGTTGCTGCTTTGCCGCTGAACGCGCCCATTTTGGCACCCGCGGCGCTCGACCTATCGAGCCGACAAGTGGAATCTGGCAGTGTCCACACAAATCATCGTCAAAAACGGGGGTTACGGGATGTTGCCCAGGTCAATGCTTACGCTGGTGCTCGGTGCGTTCGTGGCGGCGGTTTCGGTCGTTCCCGCTATCGCTGCCTCGGAGACCGGCCTAGCCACGTCTCTACATGACGTCCGTCGCGAGGGCGGCCGCCTCTGCCTCACCGACCACTGGCACTACGGCAGCAGCGGCACGATGGCCACCAAGGCCGCCGCGCAGCGCGATGCCATCCGCTCGTGGCAGGACTTCACCGACCTCGAGTACGGCAGCGTCTGGGCGCGCTTCAGCCGCGCCGCCAGCAAGAAGGTCGGCTGCAGCCAGACTGGCGGCGGCTGGGTCTGCAACGTCGAGGCCCGCGCCTGCAGGTAAGCGCCTGCAAGCGGTCCAGCATCGGCTCGTTTGATTTCTAGCGGCTGCGCAGTTTGCGCAGCTGTTCTCGTATTTGGCCGTGCGCGGTTTGCAGTGCCGATACCGCCGACTTCTGCGCTCGCGCCAGCCACGGCGCGTTGCGCGCACGCACGCCCAGCCCCTCGGCCACGATCTGGCGCGCCGCATTGAGCGGGTCGCGCGCTTCGCCTCCGGCAGCGCGGATGCGCTCTCCCAGTTCACGAAAGAGCGCCTCGCGCTCCTGCGCCGAGACCGACGAGATGACCGTCGATCCGCTGAATACACCGCTGCTGCCGCGGCCCACGGGAAGCTGCGCCAGCGTCGGATGCGCCTCGCCGTCTGCGTCGCTGTCGACGAAGCTCGTGTCGTTGCGCGCCAGCGCCAGCAGCGCCGGCCGCATCCTTTCGAACAGCGCGCCCATGAAGATCGCAGCGACGACCGGCAGAAGATAGTCGGAGATCATCTGGCTGACACCGGACGCGGCCGATGCGCGCCCGGCGATGTGCGTGCTCTGGTTGTGCCCCGCGAGAGCCGTGAGTGCCTCGCTGCCGATGACCTGCGTCGACGTCGCGCCCATCAAGGTCGCGTCCTCGAGCACCAGTTCATACTGGTTCTTACCCAAGAGTTCGATGAGACGGGCGAGCGCGCTGCGCGAAAGGGTCTGCTCGTCGAACAGCGCCGTCAGCGCCGCCAGCATATCGAGGATGGCAGCCTTCGCCTTTGGACGAGGGAGATGGAATGCCCGCGAAAGGTTGTCGATCAACAGGCCGTTCTGGGCACGGGTGAACTCCGCCCAGATAGGACCTCGGCTGCCGCGATCCGTCCGCTGCATCACGGGCGCACTTTGCTTTGAGCCGTCAAGTGCTGCACGGCGTGACCCCCGTGTTACGCCGCGCGCGCGAATACCGCGCAATGCGGCTTCCCCCACCACCTAGTACACTGATCCGCTAAGATAATCATCAATGCGCCGCCCCGTATCGTATGCGAAGGGGCGGCTTGCCGCCGCATGGCGGAAAATTCGCGCCGCGTCGATCCGCGCGCCGTGCTGCATCTGCACATCAAAGAGGCACTCTGCGGGGCTGCGACGCTGCTCCTCGCGCAATTGTCATATTTTAGTCTGAGACGCCGACGCGCTGGGACGCGCGCATCCGCTATTCTTATGAATAATTCGCTTCTTGCGGCGCCCGGATATCCCGGCGGCGCTGTGTTGCAACTGGCCCACACATTTGGCATGGTCCGGCCGCGAATCGCCAAACCAAGCGAGCCGCTGGCGCAACATTCGTGGCGTCAGGCAGATCTCGCGTTTTCCTAGGGCGCCAAAGGGGTTCACGATATGACTGAGTTTCTGTGGGGGATCGTTGCCTCCGGCGTGCTTGCGCTCGCCTATGCGGCTTACACGGTCCGTTCCGTGCTGAGTGCCGACGCCGGCACAGCACGCATGCAAGAGATCGCCGCCGCGATCCGTGAGGGCGCCCAAGCCTATCTCAACCGGCAATATACGACGATTGCGATCGTCGGCGCGGTGATCTTCGTCCTAGCCTGGGCTCTGCTCGGCTATCTCGTCGCCATCGGCTTCCTCATCGGCGCCGTGCTCTCCGGCGCTGCCGGCTACGTCGGCATGAACGTGTCCGTGCGCGCCAATGTGCGTACCGCCCAGGCGGCGACGCACTCGCTCGCGCGCGGCCTCGACATCGCCTTCAAGTCCGGCGCGGTGACGGGCATGCTCGTCGCCGGCATGGCGCTGCTCGGCGTCGCCGGATACTTCCTGTTTCTCACCAGCGGTCTCGGCTTCGCCGTCGGCGACCGCACGGTGACCAATGCGCTCGTTGCCCTCGGCTTTGGCGCTTCGCTCATCTCCATCTTCGCCCGCCTCGGCGGCGGCATCTTCACCAAGGGCGCCGACGTCGGCGGTGATCTCGTCGGCAAGGTCGAAGCTGGCATCCCTGAGGATGATCCGCGCAACCCTGCAACAATTGCTGACAACGTGGGCGACAACGTCGGCGACTGCGCCGGCATGGCCGCCGATCTCTTCGAGACCTACGCCGTGACCGTTGTCGCGACGATGGTGCTGGGATCGATCTTCTTCGCCGGCCAGCCCAACCTCGAACTCCTGATGGTTTATCCGCTCGCGATCTGCGCGGCGTGTATCGTCACCTCGATCATCGGCACGTTCTTCGTCAAGCTCGGCACCAACAACTCGATCATGGGCGCGCTCTACCGCGGCTTCCTCGCCAGCGCCGTGCTCTCCATCGGCGGTCTTTGGGCCGCAACCCATTACGTGCTTGGCGGCTTCGGCGAAGTAGGAACAGCGGCCGGCATGACGATCACCGGTCTCAATCTCTTCCTCTGCGGTCTCGTTGGTCTGGCAGTCACCGGTCTCATCATCTGGATCACCGAGTACTACACCGGTATCGGCTACAAGCCCGTGCGCTCGATCGCCCAGGCCTCCGTCACCGGCCACGGCACCAACGTAATTCAGGGCCTCGCCGTGTCGCTGGAATCGACGGCGCTGCCTGCCATCGTGATCGTCGGCGGCATTCTCTCGACCTACTCGCTGGCCGGCCTGTTTGGCACCGCGATCGCCACCACCACGATGCTCGGCCTCGCCGGTGTGGTCGTCGCGCTCGACGCCTTCGGCCCGGTGACCGACAACGCCGGCGGCATCGCCGAGATGGCCGGACTGCCCAAGGAAGTCCGCCGCTCGACCGACGCGCTCGACGCTGTCGGCAACACCACCAAGGCCGTCACCAAGGGCTACGCCATCGGCTCGGCCGGTCTCGGCGCCCTGGTGCTGTTCGCGGCCTACAGCTACGACCTGCAGCACTTCATCGACGAGGCCAACAAGGCGGGCTCGACGACTTTCACCTACTTCAAGGGCGTCAACCCGGACTTCTCGTTGTCGAACCCGTACGTGGTCGTCGGCCTGCTGCTGGGCGGCCTCATCCCCTACCTCTTCGGCGGCATTGCCATGACGGCGGTTGGCCGCGCGGCTGGCTCCATCGTGCAGGAGGTCCGCCGCCAGTTTAAGTCCAACCCCGGAATCATGAAGGGGACCTCCAAGCCTGACTATGCGCGCGCCGTCGACCTGCTCACCAAGGCCGCGATCAAGGAGATGATCGTACCCTCGCTGCTGCCGGTGCTGTCGCCCATCGTGCTGTACTTCGCGATCTACTTCATCGCGGGCGGTGGCGACGCCGGCAAGAGCGCGGCGTTCTCCGCGGTCGGCGCCATGCTGCTCGGTGTTATCGTCAACGGCCTCTTCGTCGCCATCTCGATGACCTCCGGCGGCGGCGCCTGGGACAACGCCAAGAAGCTCATCGAGGACGGCTTCGTGGACGCCAACGGCGTCAAGCACGTCAAGGGCGGCGACGCGCACAAGGCGGCTGTCACCGGTGACACCGTCGGCGATCCTTACAAGGACACCGCCGGCCCGGCTGTGAACCCGGCGATCAAGATCACCAACATCGTCGCGCTGCTGCTGCTTGCCGTGCTGGCACAGATCGGCTGATAGCGACGCTACGAAACGCAAAAGGCCCGGCAAGTCGCCGGGCCTTTTTTTATTGGGGCGAGGTGCAGCAACGAACCCGGAGCCAGCCCCGCGGCTGTGATTCTAAGGAGGCCCTCTTGGCCGCCGAAGGCGGCAGGGGGGCGTCATGGTGAAACCATGCTCCGCATGGACGCGCCCCGGCGCGAGCACCGGCTCTCAGCTCGCGCAACATCGGCCGCACGACAAGTTTGCTTCAAATCGTGTCGGCCTGAAAAAACTAATCCCCGAAGATCTGCTTCTTGCCGAGGTTGCGGAACAGCGACTGGATGACGCCGACGTCCTGGCCGCCCGGCGCCGGCGTCGTCTTCGATACGTAGTCGAACACGCGCCCGTCCTTCATGCCGTAATTGGCGATGCGTTCGACGGTTCCGGCTTGCGAGAAGTAGACCGCCACCACCTGCCGGTCCTTCTCCGTCGGCAGCATGAACGCCGTCTGCGTCGCCGTGCTCGAGATATAATAATATGCCTGGCTTGTTCCCACGACCGCCGTCGTCGATGGCGTGCCGAGGTTCATGCGCACCTGTTCCTGCGTCATGCCCGGCTGAACCTGCTGCAAGTCACCCTCGTGGAACTGCACGCCGCGTTTGATGACGTTGGAGTCGCAGCCGGCCAGGACTAACGCGATGGCGAGCACGCTTGCGCCCAGCAGCATCGGCCGCAGGCCTCTACCCTGGCGCGATCTCATCTCTGCGGGACCGCACACACGGGGCTGACGATCGTTCGTCTCTCGGCGCATTTTGCTATGTCTTCTCGAGATGCTATTTCTGCCCGCGACGTGTTCGAGGGACGCTCAGAGTCGCGCTTAGCCTGCAGTCGCTTCGTTTGCAACGGGTGCCGGCGCAACTTCAGGCATCTCCCACGGAATTTCTCACCGCAACGACTTAAGGTCCCGGCGTAGATGTTAGAATCCCTTAGAACCAGGGCCGGAGCGCGTCGTAAAGCAGGCGAGATTTATGGCGCCGTCGTGGCGCGCGCCCGGGCGCCATACTTTTACGCCGACCTGGGCGTGCCTGACACACCCTCCGGCCGCTACGAGATGGTTACCTTGCACCTGTTTCTCATCCTCGAGCGCCTGCGCGCTGCCGGCGACGCTTCCGATCTGCCACGGCTCCTGGCCGAGGCGTTCGTCGTCGACATGGACGATAGCCTGCGCGAACTCGGAACCGGCGACCTTTCAGTAGCCAGGAAGGTGAATCGCGCGGCAGCCGGCCTCTACGAGCGCACCATCGCCTACCGCGCAGCGCTGACGGAGCCGGATGATGCCAAGCTGGCGGCTGTCCTTACCGAGCACGCCTACGCCGGTTCAGCGCACCCCGGCAGCGAAGTTCTGGCCCGCTACTTCCGGGATGCGACCGCGCTCCTAGCCGACGCCGATGTCGGCGAAGCGATCGGCGCGGGCCATGCGTTTCCGCCATTGAACCATCCAGCAGGGGAGGCTGCATGAGCGAGGCACTCGACTGGTCATACCGGGTTACGGAAATCCCCGACGCGGGCCTGCGGCAGTCGCGCGAGGCGACCGAGAGCGAGTGCGCACGCATCGCGGAGGTGCTGGATATTATTGCTTGCCGCCGGCTGACTTCGGATTTCACCATCCGCGCGACCGGCAAGGGCCATTACCGCCTCGCCGGCAAGGTGACGGCGGATGTGACGCAGTCCTGCGTTGTCACCGTCGAGCCGGTTCAACAGGTCGCCACCGGCGACTTTGACGTCGAGTTCTGGCCTGCCGGAGCCCTGCCGGACGTGACGGCCGACGAGATCGAGGCCCTGAGCGCCGCCGAGATCGAGCCCATCGAGCATGGTCGAATCGATGTCGGACGCATCGTCTTCGAAACCGTTTCGGCGTCTCTCGATCCCTTTCCACGCAAGCCGGGTGTCGAATTCGACTCGGCGCAGGGCACGGCCGGTGGCGCGACCATCAGCCCCTTCGCCGCCTTGAAGAAATTAAAGGATCAGGGCTGAGCCATTTGCCCGCACCCGGCGCACAAAGCCGCGGCAAATGATGGCGAGAATCCGGTTGTTTCGCACCTGCAAAAGAGTATGGTCCGCTCGATCAAGGGTGGGTTCGCGCGTTTAGCGCAACAACCTCCGTTCGGGGATAATACGAGGCGACCGCAGCATGTCTCAGCCGCGGACCATAGCGCTCGACGCCATGGGCGGCGATCACGGTCCTGCCGTGGTGGTACCGGGCGCCGCAATCACGTTGGAGCGTTATCCGGAGCTCAACTTCATCATGTACGGCAACGAGCCGCGCATCAGGGAAGAGCTCGATAAGCTGCCGGCGCTCGCCCGCAAGTCGCGGGTCGTGCACACTGATCTCGTTGTCGCGATGACCGACAAGCCGAGCCAGGCGTTGCGTCGGGGCAAGGGCACCAGCCTTTGGCTTTCCATCGATGCCGTGCGTAACGGCGAGGCCGACGTCGCCGTATCCGGCGGCAACACCGGCGCCTTCATGGCCATGTCGAAGCTCATCCTGCGTCCGATGGCCGGCATCGAGCGCCCCGCTATCGCCGCGCTTTGGCCGACGGTGAAGGCCGAGTGCATCGTGCTCGACGTTGGCGCCAACATCGGCGCAACGGCGAAAGAGCTTTGCGACTTCGCATTGATGGGCGCCGCCATGGCACGCGCGCTGTTCCACATCGAGCGACCGACTGTGGGGCTGCTGAACGTCGGCGTCGAGGAGATCAAGGGCGTAGAGGAGGTTCGTCAGGCCCACGCTTGGCTGAAGAGCACCGACCTGCCGCTCGACTATCGCGGTTTCATCGAGGGCGACCAGATCGGGCAGGGTGTGGTCGACGTCGTCGTCGTCGAGGGCTTCGCCGGCAATATCGCCCTGAAGACGGCCGAGGGCACCGCTAAGCAGATCGGCGAATACCTGCGCGCGGCGATGAAACGCTCCTGGATATCCCAGTTCGGCGCCCTCATGGCGGCCGGCGCCTTCAAGGTGCTCAAGCAAAAGATGGATCCGCGGCGTGCCAACGGCGGCACATTCCTTGGACTGAATGGTATCGCGGTCAAGAGTCACGGGGGCACCGACGCCCTGGGCTTTGCCAGCGCAATCGATCTCGCGTACGAGATGGCCCAGAGCCGCCTCATTCCGCGGCTCGCTGCCGACTTGACCGCGTTTCACCACAAGCTCGAGGCGATACCAACGGGCTGACGCGGCGGGTGCGGTTCTTCGGCGCTCGGCGCGCGTTCCTAATCTGGTCCCTTCGAAGCTGGGTCAAATCATAAGAAGCAAGGCAGCCTGGTATGATGATCGAGAACTTCGCCGTTGCACGTCAGATTTCGCGAGCGGGCCACTAGCGTGGCAGTCATCCGTTCAGTGATCCGAGGCGTCGGCGCACATCTCCCAAAGCGCGTGATGACCAACGCCGACTTGGAGAAGATCGTCGACACCAGCGACGAATGGATCGTCGAGCGCACGGGTATTCGCGCGCGCCACATCGCTGACGATGACGAACTCACATCCGATCTAGGCATCGCCGCCGCGCGCCAAGCGCTGGTCCGTGCCGGCGTGGACCCGGTCGACGTCGACCTTGTTATCTGCGCCACAGCAACGCCCGATCGTACGTTTCCTGCAACGGCCGTGCGCATTCAGAACGGCCTCGGCATCACCCAGGGTGCGGCCTTCGACGTGCAGGCCGTGTGCTCCGGCTTCGTCTACGCGCTCACCATCGCCGACAATTTCCTCAAGACCGGGCAGTTCAAGCGCGCTGTCGTCGTAGGCGCCGAAACGTTCTCGCGCATTCTCGACTGGGAGGATCGCACCACCTGCGTGCTGTTCGGCGATGGCGCCGGCGCTGTCGTGCTTGAGGCTCAGCCGCAGCATGGCACGCGCGACGATCGCGGCATCCTTGCAACGCGTATCCGTTCCGACGGACGCTTCGAAGATATGCTGTACGTCGATGGCGGTCCGGGCTCGACCAAGACCGTCGGACACTTGCGCATGAACGGGCGCGAGGTTTTCCGCCACGCCGTGCAGAAGATCTCCGGCGTCATCGAGGAGACGCTCGTCATGACGGGCTACGCACCCGACGAGATCGATCTCTACGTGCCACACCAAGCCAACAAGCGCATTCTCGACGGTGTCCTCAAGAAGCTCGGCGTGCCCGAGGATAAGATCGTCGTCACGCTGGACCGGCACGGCAATACGTCCGCTGCATCCATCCCGCTCGCCCTCAATCAGGCGTTCGAGCAGCACCGCGTTAAGGAAGGTTCGCTGGTGATGATGGAGGCGATGGGTGGCGGCTTCACCTGGGGCGCTGCATTGGCCCGTTGGTGACACCCTGTTGATTTTCCGCATTGCGGCAAGTTTCTTTCTTTGATTTCAGCTAGTTGAAGCGTGCTCGCGATTGACGTTCGTTGTTTCCCCCAGTACCATCCCAAAAAAGGTGAGAAGAGCGGGAGGCGAAATGCCATGGGAGGCAAGACGTTAACGCGGGCGGACCTCGCTGAGGCTGTCGTGCGTAAGGTTGGATTGCCACGCAACGAGAGCCAGGAGCTAGTCGAACTCGTGCTTGGTGAGATATCTGCCAGCCTGGCGCGCGGTGACTCGGTGAAGTTGTCGTCGTTCGGTTCTTTTGGCATTCGCCAGAAGGGCGAGCGTATGGGCCGCAATCCCAAAACCGGGGATGAAGTGCCGATCACGCCGCGCAGGGTCTTGGTGTTTCGCCCTAGCAACATTATGAAAGAGCGCATCAACCAGGGCCTGGGTCGCCGTAAGGCAGCAGAGTAAGTTCTGCCGCCGGCGCGGGCATCGCAGTCGGTGGAGGCGTAATTGAGCAAGACGGCCGAGGCATTTCGCACCATCAGCGAAGTCGCTGATGAGCTCGATGTTCCCAAGCATGTCCTCCGCTTCTGGGAAGGTCGCTTCCCGCAGATCCGGCCGATGAAGCGCGGCGGTGGCCGCCGCTACTATCGCCCCGAGGATCTCGTCCTGCTGCGTGGCATTTGCCATCTGCTGCACGCCGAAGGCTACACCATCAAGGGTGTGCAGAAGATCCTGCGCGAGCAGGGCGTCGACACCGTGAAGCAGTTTGGTGTCGAGCCGGTCGCCGAACCCAAGGGTGCCGCCGCCGCTTCCACGTCAAAGGCTGGCGGTCGGGCTCAAAAGAAGCCCGTGCGGGTCGTTCCCTCGAAGGCGGACATGCGCGAGCGCCTGCTGGCGGCAATCGCCGAGATTGAGAACTGCCGCGGCATCCTCATCGGCAAGGCGCCCGAGACCGCTGCGGCGCGTCGCGCGCCACAAAAGGCACGCCGCTCCGCGCGCGCGTGATTGCTACGCTGCAGCCTGAGATTTGGAGCATCGATCTCGCGGCAGCGACGCCGGCGCTGCTGCACATCGAGTCACTGACGCCGCGGCTTGCCGATGATCAAATCGCACGCGCCGAAGCATTGTCGGATAGCACCACACGCGACGAATGGCTGGCGACGCACATCGCGCTGCGCCTCCTCATCGAGCGCGCATGCGGCGAAGAGTGTCGCCGAGTTGGTTTCACGCGCGACGAGCGTGGCAAGCCGCGTCTTGAAGGTGCGCGGATCGCATTCAGTCTTTCGCACGCGCCCGGGTTGGCGCTGATCGGTATCACGCGCGAGGGAGCCATTGGGGTCGACGTGGAGCGTACGCGAACCGTGCGCATCGGCGCTGCTCGCCGCGACCGCATACGCGCAGCCGGCGCCGGCACATGCGCATCCCCGCTGCCCGACGCAGAGGACGGCGCGTTCCTTCAGGCCTGGGTGCGGCTCGAGGCGTTCGCCAAGGCGGAGGGCTGCGGCATCGGCCGCCTGCTCACGCGTCTCGGCATCCTCGGCGCCGGCGCCAAGGAACCGGTCTCCGCCGCTGAAATGCGCGAGAAGGCGGCGGCGCTGGTTTCCGGCAGCGCCATCGAAGCCGTACGCGATCTGCAACTTGGCGCCGGAACCTTCGCGGCCGTCGCCTGCCCGGCCGCACCCGCGGATCTCCCGGTAAACTGGCTCCCCACCGGCTCCGAGCAGTTGCAAAAGCTGATCATTTGAGCCGGGCTCGGCTCGCCCTTGACCCGCATGGCCATGCTTGGCACAAGGGGCGCTTCGGAGCGTAGCGCAGCCTGGTTAGCGCACCAGTCTGGGGGACTGGGGGTCGGAGGTTCAAATCCTCTCGCTCCGACCATTACCTTTCACTCGATGAGCCACTTGGTTTGAGCGCGCCCCACGCGCAGCGCACGCTGACACCAATGGACTGCCACGATGCAAGACGCGCCTGCTCGTCTGACACGCCAGAGGGAGGGTCTGCTCCGTCGCGCCGGGCGCTACTTGGGTGCTTATCTATGGCTCTTTAAGCAACAATTCGCCGTCGACAAGTTGACCTTCCCTGCATTTCTTCTGTGCGCGGTGGCCGGACAAATCTTCGCGGTCGGCGGATTGATAGCCGGCGCGCATTTCCTGGCTCATCTCGTCGCTTCGGCAAAAACCCACGCCCATCACGTCATCCTCGGCGTGCAAATTTCGAACACGGAATACAAAGTCGCAGTCGTCGCGATCCCCATACTGCTTTTGTTGATGTCGGCCGCATTCCAAGCGGCGGCGCTAAAGCTGTTCGCCCGGCTGGTCGAGGGCGTAACCGGCGCAATTGCTCGAGACTACGATCAGCGACTGGCGAACGCGAACGCCGGCGCCACTCCGCTGCCGGCTGCGGCCTATCATCGGCTTGCTACACTCCTCGTTCGCGTCGAGATGCGCTTCGTCACTCTAATTCAAAGCCTTCTAGTGCTGTGCTGTGCCGCGCTAGGCAGCGTGATGTTGGTCGGCGCGCTTCCCACCCTGCTGCTCGTATTGCTCCTTGTTGCGTTCATGGCTGGCGTCTTGGTCATGCGCCAAGGGCACGCGCACGATCTGCGTCGGCAGCAAAACGAACTTGATGCCCAACGAACCCAGCTTGTCCGGGAGGCTGGTGGAGCTCTGCCCAGCAAAAACGAGCGCGCACGGCAACAGGAGCTCTTTGCTCAGATATCGGACAACGCGTCCACGCGCTTTTCGCTGGCATGGTCGTTCAAGGAGCTGTCTCGCATTTTCGCGGTACTGATCCAGGCCATCTTGGTCGGCGGCATATTGCTCTACATAGCGACGATGGGAGAGCTTGATCCGGCCACCCTGGCGCACTTGGTATCGCTGTTTCTGATCATGCGCTTCTCGTTCGGCGCGGTGCAGCAGATCAACACGGCCACACTGGCCATCGCGCCGGACTATCCCGCATTGGTCCGCATCATGAACGGCCGCGATTATCGCGACCAGAACGAACCGGGTATGCCTTCGGTCGACGGAGACGACGACGACCGATTGCTCTGAGCGCCTCCGACCAGAGCTATATCCGATAGCCGGAAGCCAGCCACAAAATGTTCCCCGCGCCGAGCTCCTGCGGCTCGACGGAAAGCTCGTTAAAGAATTGCCCGTATCGCGCCCTTACGTCATCGGCCGACGCGAAGATGCGCACATGGCCGAAGCTTTGAAAGTTCGGCACTGAGAACACGATGAAGGTATTCGGCTTGACCGGCGCCAGCACTTCCGTGTCGGTCTCAATGTGTTCGAGAACCT